>CAYPKL010000325.1:0-12434 GCA_964411285.1 uncultured Rikenellaceae bacterium | reverse complement strand
AAATAAACGGCATCCCTGGGGTAATATCCCATTATTTGACCAAATGCGATTCTAAGAGTCGAATTTGCATCGGGATACAGGATCTTATCTTCATTATAAACCATTTGCGCCTTCATGTAAATACGGTTAAGGCGCCGCAGTTCAGAATTTAATCTGGTAAGTCCGGGCCTGACTTTTTTCGAAATTATATCTGAATAGTCAGTGGAGAGAATATAAAAAGGATCATTTTTAAGACTTTTTAATGAAGCCTTGCTGAATCCGGTAACAAATGCCTTATATTCTGATTCCTGAGTAATAACTGATTGTTTATACAATTTCCCAGCTATCAGGTTAAAATCCCCGTTGCATGATTTTTTCATCTTAACAAATGACGGAGTCAGCCATTTTGTGTCAAGAGTTTCTCCGTACATTTCCAAGAGGGCAACAAAAAGTTTCTGATCTGTTTTCTGATTGTAATCCTTAAAAAATGATAGCGATGATTCAATCAGACTCTCTTTTATTTTTTGAATTTCATTTGCCGGGCCATTATTTTCGACGAGATCAGTAAGGCCTTTGAGTCTCCCTGCCAAAGCGACAGACTCAATTCCATTCAATACTTCGTTTGTAAAGCTGTTTACCAGCATAAATTCTCTAAATTCCGGAAAAAGTTCCCTGTATGAAGGTATGATATCCCCGTAATTTGATTTTCGTAAGCTGTCAGACTCGATCCAGTCAGTTAACCGGTTTTCAAATTCCTTTTCTTTTTCAATCGTATTCATCTTTTCAAGACCCTGGATCTCGCCCATCCACTTTTTCCACGAATTAGAAATATCAGCTTTTTTTGCCGAATACTGAATTCTGATAAGAGGATCAGATTCCATGGCTTCATCAATGATTTCTATCTTTTTTGTCCTTAAAGCAATCATTTTCGGATCGATATAATTCTTAATCATATCAATCTGATATGATGAAATATACTCCGAAGTTGAGCCTGGATAGCCAATTACCATTGTAAAATCGCCTTCCCTGATCCCCTTTATGGATACCGGAAAATAAAAACCCGGTTTATAGGGAGTATTATCCGGGGAGTATTCTGCAGGATTATTATTCCTGTCAGTGTAAACTCTGAAAAGTGAAAAATCTCCTGTGTGGCGGGGCCAGGTCCAATTATCGGTATCTCCCCCGAACTTTCCTATTGATGAGGGAGGTGCCCCGACCAGTCTTATATCCCGGAAGACTTCATTTACAAAAAGGAAATACTGATTTCCCATATAGAATGATCTGACAACCGCTTCATAATTTGTCCCTTCCATGGTTTTTGCCTGGATAGCCTTTATATTGGAGGATATAATGTTCCCCCGTTCTTCGGTACCCATTCCATCGTTAGTACCTGAAAGCACTTTGTCAGTCACATCTTCCATCCACTTCAGAAGTGTGACCTTTAATCCCGGATTTGGAAGTTCTTCCTGTTTCGACATTGCCCAGAATCCCCTGGTAAGGTAATCATGTTCAAGGCTTGAATGTTCCTGAATAATTTCATAGCCGCAATGATGATTTGTTATCAGAAGCCCTTCCCCCGAGATAAATTCAGCTGTGCAGCCTACTCCTTCAAAACTCACTACTGCATCTTTCATGCAGGCTCTGTTTACGCCGTAAATATCTTCTGCAGAGAGCTTGAAACCTTTCTCCTTCATAAGTTTAATGTTGTATTTCTCAATCAGAAGAGGTATCCACATACCTTCATCAGGAGTTATGCAAAAACATGATAATCCTATCAAAAAGAGAGTGAACGCCAGTAATATTCTTCTCATATATGGTGATTTAATGGTTGGAGGCAGGGTTAAGAATATTTTATGTTTCACCCACGATGCCCTCCCGTGAGCGATTTATTTTAATAAAAATTTCTGCAATTCGTGGTAAACCTGCTCGACAGGAAGCCCCATGACATTAAAATATGAACCTTCTATCGAGCTGCAGGCAGCTATCCCTATCCACTCCTGGATTCCGTATGCTCCTGCCTTATCAAATGGTTTGAAATTATCTACATAGTAATTCATTTCTTCTTCAGAAAGTACCGCAAAGGTCACTTTTGTGGATGAGCAGAAAGAGGCCTGATTTGATAGTGAAAGCAGGCAGACAGCAGTTATTACCTCATGAGTGTTTCCTGATATCTGTTTTAGAATTTTTAATGCTTCACTCCTGCCTGAAGGTTTGTCAAGAACACGGTTATTACACCAAACAATTGTATCTGCGGTTATAATAATCTCATTATCTTTGATTTCTGACTGAAAGGTTTTTGCTTTTTCTTTTGCAACATGAAGAGCAATTTCCTTGCCTGTCAGATCCGGAGGATAACTCTCTGTCCAATCCTTTATAACGACCTCGAAATGGAGCCCAAGCTCATTAAGTAACTGCTGACGTCTGGGTGACCGTGAAGCAAGTATGATCCTGTGCCTGTTAATTTCATCAATTACCATATCAGACCAGATTCCAGGTTATTATATATTTTACCAGTACGGAATAAAGAACCCCGGCGACCATAACGATCTTCATCATTCTGCTTGCATAATGCAGTTGTTGTTTATTACTACTGACTATCAGCTGATATATAATTGTAAGCAAAGGAATTGCAATTGCGACCGACAGATAAATAAGTGTATATTTATCAGACAGAAAAAAATGCCATACAAGGTAAAGCATTGTCAGGGTGATTATTATAAGACAAATTGAAAGGATTCTTGCTGGCAGAATTCCAATTACTACCGGCACAGTATTTCTTCCATACGCCATATCCCCTTCAAAGTCTTCAATATCCTTTATGATCTCACGGGTTAGTGTTGTTATAAATGCGAAAACCGCAAATCCCCCGACCCAGTACATTATAATGGAAAGATGGGGAGCAGCCATTGCATTGACTTCATAGTACCTGTATAATGCCGGCCATTCAAAGAAAACAACAAGCATTGGAACCATAGCTGTCAGCAGCGAAACAACAATATTCCCTATCAGGAATTGCCGTTTATAACTTGCAGAATAGAAATAAAGAAGACCTGATACAATTAAAAATATCGTACCAAACCAGAAATAACCAGCTTTCCATGAAATATAAAAACCGCCCGTTACTCCGGCGATATTTAATATGTTATGCCACATCATTGCCTTTTTTCTTGGAACTGACGTTCCAACAATTACTTTGCCCCTGTTAATAAGGTCCGTCTTGATATCAAAATAGTCGTTAATAACATAACCTCCTGCAGTAATAAAGAGTGTTGCAGCAACAAGGATAATAAAATCATACCAGGGAAATTTAAGTGTAAGAGGAATCTCTCCCTGTGATCCATTAATTAAAACAACATTTATTTTGCTTATAACAGGTTCGATAACTGCGTACCTCATAAGTACCATTGTAAGTACAATAAGGAGCAGATTCTGCCATCTCACAAGCTTAAGGAATGCTTTCATATATTACCAGGTAAATGCATCTGAATCGAGCCATTTGTCATGCAGCCTTAAGACCTGTTCTACCACATCCCTTACACAGCCTTCTCCTCCCTTTTTATCCGATATGTACAATGAGACCTGTTTTATTTCGCTATCAGCATCAGAAGGACAGACAGGTACTCCGGCAACTTTCATAACTTTATAATCCGGAATATCATCACCCATGAACAGGACTTCTGATTCGTTGAGATTATGTTTTTTCAGGAAAGCTTTAAAATGATCCAGTTTGGAACGGCTGTTAAGATATACATCATTTATTCCCAGAGATTTCAACCTTTTAAGGTATTCTTTTGAATTGCTGCCTGAAATAATTGCAATACGGTATCCTTTTTTAACTGCCAGCTGAAGAGCATAACCATCACGCAGATTGACAGTTCTGTTAGGGACTCCAAAAATATTCAGGCTGATAGTCTGTAAGGACATCACCCCGTCAATATCAAAAACAAATGCTTTAATCTTTGCCAGATTCTCCTTAAAATTAGTCATTTGAATGTTTGTTGTTAAACCTCATTATCGATTTTGTTATTTCCCTGTAAATATTCTGTAAATCAGGTGAGAAAGATAATAATTTTAAATGGGTTTTTATGGTTCCTCTATCTGATCTCACCGCCGGGCCGGTTTGTGAATATTCAGGTCCTTTATCAAATGCTTTTAAAACAGTTTCAGTTATTAATGGTTTAAGAACGTCGAATGGTTGTCCTGCTTTTTTTGCCAATCCTTTGCCTGAAATAAGCATAAAATTGGTAAAGTTATTTACAAAAACTGCTGCGACATGCAAAAGTCTTCTGTTCTCAGTATTGATAATATGGCTTTTAACGCCAAGGTAATCTGCTACTTCCTTCAAAACCATTGAAGTATCCGGATCATTACTCTCAATAAAGAAATTTATCTGGCTGAAAGTCAGAATGCGTTCATTTGAAAAAGTCTGCAAAGGGTAAAAGACACCAAAATGTTTCAGATGAGAAGGAAAAACGTCAAGGCCAACACTGCCTGCGGTATGAACTATGATTGCATTCTCGTCACATTTTATTTTACTAAGTATTCCTTTAATCTGGTCATCAGGAACAGCAACTATAATAATATCGGAACCATCGGTAAAATCAAGATCCACCGACCATGAAGCATTACACGATTGTGCGAGACGACGACAGTTTTGTTCACTTTTTGAAACCACTTTCCGGATTTCAAATCCTGATTTAAACATTTCCAGGCACAAAGAACCTGCAACTTTTCCAGCACCAATAAAGGATATCCTGTAGTTTCTCACCACCAATTTTTCTGAAATATACAAAATTGCAGGTCAGAAAATAAAAAAAGGGGAAACTTTTAGAATCCCCTTTTTTGATCTGCAATTCTTTTAATATCAAGCCTGTGCTGTAGGACCTCCGAAAGTAAGTGGTAGAACCGGAGATGATCCTTTGATCTCCTTTATTTTGCCGTGCACTGCTTCATATTTCGAAATATTATCCTGAAGCGCCGCAACCAGTCTTTTTGCATGCTCCGGTGTAAGTATAATCCTCGATTTTACCTGAGCTTTGGGAATACCTGGCATGATCCTGACAAAGTCGATCACAAACTCTGAAGATGAGTGAGTTATCACAGCAAGGTTTGAATATGTCCCCTGGGCAACTTCTTCATTCAGTTCGATGTTAATCTGATTAGAATTCTTCTGATCTGACATAGCCTGATAATTAAATGTTATTTACCTGATCCCGATTCAGCTTCTGCCGGTACCCCGGTAAGGCTTTCAAATTCATCAAGAGATCCGACTATTATGCTGTTGTATTCGCGCTGACCGGTACCTGCCGGGATTAGGTGACCCACAATGACATTCTCCTTCAAACCTTCAAGTTTATCAACCTTGCCAAGTATTGCAGCTTCATTCAGCACTTTAGTAGTCTCCTGAAAAGAGGCTGCTGAGAAGAAGCTGTTTGTCTGAAGGGCGGCTCTTGTAATACCCTGAAGTACCTGATTGGAGGTTGCAGGGACAGCATCTCTGGCTTCAATAACTTTCAAATCACGACGTTTAAGAACGGAGTTTTCATCCCTTAACTTACGGGCCGTAACTATCATTCCAGGGCGGAGTGTTTGTGAATCTCCTGCCTCAACAATATATTTCTTTCCATATATCCAGTCATTCTCATCCATGAATTCCAGTTTATCAACAACCTGACGTTCAAGGAATTTTGTATCACCCGGATCGACAATCTCAACTTTGCGCATCATCTGGCGCACAATTATCTCAAAGTGTTTGTCGTTTATTTTAACGCCCTGAAGACGATAAACTTCCTGTATTTCATTCACAATGTACTCCTGGACTTTTGTTGGTCCCTTAATTGCCAGGATGTCTGAAGGAGTAATTGCACCATCAGAGAGTGGCACGCCTGCTTTGACATAATCATTCTCCTGAACCAGTATCTGTTTTGAGAGAGGCACAAGATATTTTTTCACCTCCTCAGTTTTCGATTTGATTGAAATCTCCCTGTTACCTCTCTTAATCTTACCGAATGTAACTTCGCCATCAATTTCAGAGACTATTGCAGGATTTGACGGATTACGGGCTTCAAACAGCTCGGTTACCCTTGGCAAACCACCGGTAATATCGCCTGATTTACCAACAGCACGGGGAATTTTAGCAAGCACATCACCTGCTTCAATAAGTTTGTCAGATTCCATTACAAGGTGAGCTCCTACAGGTAGATTATATAATCTCAGTTCATCTCCTTTAGGTCCCATTATTTTGATAGCAGGGTTTTTGGTTTTATCCCTGGTTTCAATGATAACTTTTTCTTTGAAGCCTGTTTGTTCGTCTGATTCTTCACGGAAAGTTATTCCTTCGATAAGGTAATCGTATGCTACATTACCACCAAGTTCAGCAATAATAACAGCATTGAAAGGATCCCATTCACAAATGAGTTTTCCTTTTTCAACTTCCTTGCCTGGTTTAACGTAAAGTTTTGATCCATATGGAATAGTATGTGTAGTAAGAGCTATTCCTGTTTTCTTGTCAATTATTCTTAGTTCAGCAAGACGGCCAATTACTATATCGATTTCGCCCTTCTCTGTATCTTTTTTCGGAACGGATCTCAGCTCTTCAATTTCTGCAATACCGCTATAACGGGCGACAAGCCGCGATTCAGTAGTGATATTTGATGCTGTACCACCAACGTGGAAAGTACGAAGTGTAAGCTGGGTTCCCGGTTCACCGATACTCTGTGCAGCTATTACTCCGACAGCTTCACCCTTCTGTACCATTCTTCCGGTTGAAAGGTTTCTTCCATAACATTTTGCACAGACACCTTTCTTAGATTCGCATGTAAGTACGGAACGGATCTCCACCTGTTCAATCGGTGAATCTTCAATTTTTTTGGCTAGCTCTTCTGTAAGTTCCTGACCTGCTTCAATAATCAGTTCACCGGTAAGCGGATGATAACCATTGTGAACAGTTGTACGGCCAAGGATTCTTTCGTAAAGTGACTCAACCACTTCTTCATTCTTCTTGATAGCCGTTGCTACAAGTCCGCGTAATGTTCCGCAGTCTTCTTCGTTTATGATTACATCCTGAGAGACGTCAACAAGACGGCGGGTCAGATATCCTGCGTCAGCCGTTTTAAGAGCAGTGTCGGCAAGACCTTTACGGGCTCCATGTGTTGATATGAAGTACTCAAGAACCGACAGACCCTCTTTGAAGTTTGACAGGATCGGGTTTTCAATGATCTCTGATCCTGTAGCTCCTGATTTCTGAGGTTTTGCCATAAGACCTCTCATTCCTGACAGCTGGCGGATCTGTTCTTTTGATCCCCTGGCTCCGGAGTCGAGCATCATGTAAACAGAATTAAAACCCTGTTTATCTGTTGAAAGCTGTTTCATCAGCGACTGTGTAAGCCTTGCGTTAACATGGGTCCAGATATCGATGATCTGGTTATAACGTTCATTGTTGGTTATAAATCCCATGCTGTAGTTATTAAGCACTTCTTCAACCTGCTCGTAACCTTCGGTAACAAATTTTGTTTTTTCCTCAGGAATTATTACATCATCAAGGTTGAATGAAAGGCCTCCCTTAAATGCCGAATAAAAACCAAGGTTCTTAATTGCATCAAGGAACCCGGCAGTTTTTGCTGTTCCGGCAAGCTTAAGAACGTGACCAATTATATCTCTTAGTGATTTTTTTGTAAGAATTTCATTTATGTAGCCAACCTCTGTAGGGACAAACTGATTGAATATGACCCGCCCTACTGTGGTTTCCACAATATGTTTTACGAATTCTCCATCAACTCTGTCATGGACTTTTACCTTAATAAAAGCATGAAGGTCAATTTTCCCTTCGTTGTATGCAATATTCACTTCTTCAGGAGAATAAAATACCAATCCTTCTCCTCTGACTTTCTCTGTTGCAGTGCCTTTCCTGCCTTTTGTAATATAATATAACCCAAGAACCATATCCTGAGAAGGTACGGTTATAGGTGCACCATTTGCCGGATTCAGAATATTATGAGAAGCCAGCATAAGCATCTGGGCTTCAAGAACTGCACCATTCCCCAGAGGAAGGTGGACTGCCATCTGGTCACCATCAAAGTCGGCGTTGAAAGCCGTACAGACAAGCGGGTGCAGCTGAATAGCTTTACCCTCAATCAGCTTAGGCTGAAAAGCCTGGATGCCAAGCCTGTGCAATGTGGGAGCACGGTTCAGAAGGACCGGGTGCCCTTTCAGAACATTTTCCAGGATATCCCAGACAACAGGATCTTTCCTGTCGACAATTTTCTTTGCCGATTTTACAGTTTTTACAATACCACGCTCAATAAGCTTACGGATTATAAAAGGTTTGTAAAGCTCAGCTGCCATATCTTTTGGAAGTCCGCATTCATGAAGGTCAAGTTCAGGGCCAACAACAATTACCGAACGTGCCGAATAGTCAACCCTTTTACCTAGCAGGTTCTGACGAAATCTTCCCTGTTTACCTTTGAGACTGTCGCTTAGTGATTTTAGCGGACGGTTAGCATCGGTTTTTACAGCGTTGGCTTTTCTTGAATTATCAAAAAGAGAATCGACAGCCTCCTGAAGCATCCGCTTTTCATTTCGCAGAATAACCTCGGGGGCTTTTATTTCTATAAGCCTTTTCAGACGGTTATTCCTGATAATCACCCTTCTGTAAAGGTCATTAAGGTCGCTTGTCGCAAAACGTCCGCCATCGAGAGGGACCAGAGGTCTAAGTTCCGGTGGTATAACAGGAACTACCTTAATTATCATCCACTCAGGTTTATTGACATGTTTGGAGTCCCTGAATGCTTCAACTACCTGGAGGCGTTTAAGGGCTTCATTCTTCCTCTGCTGCGATGTTTCGGTATTAGCCCTGTGACGAAGTGAATAGGATAATTCATCAAGGTCGATTCTGGTCAGAAGCTTGTTTAAAGCTTCGGCTCCCATATCCGCAACGAACTTATCCGGATGGTTTTCATCAAGATACTGGTTTTCCTTGGGAAGTGATTCTGTTATTTCAAGATATTCCTCTTCAGTCAGAAAATCAAGATATTTGACACCATCAACAGCTTTGATGCCCGGATTGATTACAACATACCTTTCGTAGTAAATTATTGAATCAAGCTTCTTTGTAGGAAGTCCGAGAAGGTAACCAATCTTGTTAGGCAATGAACGGAAATACCAAATATGGGCTATCGGAACAACAAGTGAAATATGTCCCATTCTTTCCCGGCGTACCTTTTTTTCGGTAACCTCAACACCACACCTGTCGCATACAATCCCCTTGTAACGGATTCTTTTGTACTTACCGCAATGACACTCATAATCTTTGACCGGACCGAAGATCCTTTCGCAGAATAATCCGTCGCGTTCTGGTTTATAAGTACGGTAATTAATTGTTTCAGGCTTCAGTACTTCCCCGCTCGACCTGTCGAGGATCTCCTCCGGGGAAGCAAGACCTATTGAGATCTTTGAGTAACTTGTTTTTGCTTTGTTATCTCTTCTGAATGACATATACTGAAATTTATTTATCTAAATTTAAAAACTATAAATACCTGATGATTAATCAAGTATAATACTTAAACCCAATCCCCTGAGTTCATGTAACAGAACGTTCAGCGACTCCGGAATACCCGGTTGAGGCATTGGTTCTCCTTTTACAATAGCTTCATAAGCTTTCGCCCGTCCAACAACATCATCTGACTTAATTGTAAGGATCTCCTGCAGAATATGGGCAGCTCCAAAAGCTTCAAGCGCCCAGACCTCCATTTCGCCGAATCGCTGGCCACCAAACTGGGCTTTGCCACCTAAAGGCTGCTGGGTAATAAGTGAGTATGGGCCTATTGAACGCGCATGCATCTTATCATCAACCATGTGCCCAAGCTTCAGCATATATATTACACCGACTGTTGCGGGCTGGTCAAATCGTTCTCCGGTTCCACCATCATAAAGATAAGTTTTGCCATATTTTGGAACCCCGGCTTTCTCGGTGTAATCAGTGATCTGATCTATTGTTGCCCCATCGAAAATGGGTGTCGAAAACTGAAGTCCCAGTTTTTGGCCTGCCCATCCAAGAACAGTCTCGTAAATCTGTCCCAGGTTCATTCGCGAAGGAACACCCAGAGGATTGAGAACGATGTCAACAGGGGTCCCATCCTCAAGGAACGGCATATCTTCCTGACGGACTATTCTCGCTACGATACCCTTGTTACCATGACGGCCGGCCATTTTATCACCAACCTTAACCTTACGTTTCTTGGCTATATATACTTTCGCCAGTCTGACAATTCCTGCAGGCAATTCGTCACCAATAGTTATATTATATTTCTTACGCTTATATATCCCGTCAATCTCCTTGTACTTAATAATGTAATTATGAAGCAGCAGCTTGATACTATCGTTCTTCTTCTTGTCGGTTGTCCATTTGTTTGGATTGATATTCAGAAAATCGACGTCCTGAAGTTGTTTGAGAGTGAACTTGCTTCCTTTGGAAATTATATCAACGTTAAGATAATCTTTTACACCCTGCGAGGTCTTACCATTTACCAGTATAAAAAGCTTATCGACAAGCCTTGCTTTCAGATCATCCACACTTCTGTTAAAGTCAGTTTCGATCTTGTCAAGCAACGGCTTTTCAACCGCTTTTGCTTTTCTGTCCTTAATAGCTCTGGTAAACAGTTTTTTGTCAATTACTACACCTTCGAGTGATGGACCTGCTTTAAGAGAAGCATCCTTAACATCGCCGGCTTTGTCGCCAAAGATTGCACGCAAAAGCTTTTCTTCCGGCGATGGATCTGATTCTCCCTTTGGTGTAATCTTGCCTATAAGAATATCACCGGGAACTATATGTGCTCCAACTCTTATAAGACCATTTTCATCCAGATGCTTTGTTGCCTCCTCGCTTACATTGGGAATATCGGATGTAAGCTCTTCCAGACCTCTTTTTGTATCGCGTACTTCAAGAAGGTATTCATCAATATGAACAGAGGTAAACATGTCCTCCTGAACAACTTTCTCAGAGATAACTATAGCATCTTCAAAGTTGTAGCCTTTCCAGGGCATAAATGCCACTTTAAGATTTCTGCCAAGTGCCAGTTCTCCGTTCTTGGTTCCGAATCCCTCTGTAAGTACCTGTCCTTTGGTGACCTTTTCACCTTTCTTGACAACAGGAATAAGGTTAATGCATGTGTTCTGATTGGTCTTTTTGTACTTGGGAAGAACATAACGTTTGATATCATCATCAAATGTTACAAATTTCTCCTCATCTGTACGGGTATAGCGAATTACTATTTCATTTGCGTCGACATATTCCACAACACCATCGCCCTCGGCAGCAAAAAGTATTCTGCTGTCACTGATTACCTGTCCTTCAAGGCCTGTTCCAACTATAGGGGCTTCAGGATTAATAAGAGGCACTGCCTGACGCATCATATTTGATCCCATAAGTGCTCTGTTGGCATCATCATGTTCCAGGAAAGGGATTAATGATGCTGCAATTGAAGCAATCTGGTTTGGAGCAACATCCATAAGGTCAACTTTCGTGACTTCCTCAAATGGATAGTCTGCTTCATATCTGCATTTTGCCCTGGGATTTTCAAAATGTCCATCTTTAAGGAGAGGAGCATTTGCCTGGGCAATCATCTTTTCTTCTTCTTCTTCAGCGCTGAGCCAGATAATTCCTTCATCACTGAAATCAACCTTTGCTTCCTTTACTTTAAGGTAAGGAGTTTCGATAAAACCAAGGTCATTTATTTTGGCGTAAACGCATAATGATGAAATAAGACCGATATTCGGGCCTTCAGGGGTTTCTATCGGGCAAAGACGGCCGTAGTGAGTATAATGGACGTCCCTTACTTCGAATCCTGCACGTTCGCGTGACAGACCACCTGGTCCGAGGGCTGACATACGACGTTTGTGTGTCATTTCAGCCAGCGGATTGGTCTGATCCATAAACTGCGAAAGCTGGTTCGTTCCGAAGAACGAATTTATTACTGATGAAAGTGTTTTTGAATTAATAAGATCGACCGGTGTGAATACCTCATTATCCCTTACGTTCATCCTTTCGCGGATGGTCCGTGCCATACGTGCAAGTCCAACACCGAACTGGGCATATAGCTGTTCTCCGACCGTCCTGACCCTCCTGTTGCTAAGGTGGTCAATATCATCGATGTCGGTTTTGGAGTTGATAAGCTCAATAAGGTAGCCGATAATCTTGATAATGTCTTCTTTTGTAAGAACCTTGACACCCATTTCTGTGTTAAGGCCAAGCTTTTTGTTGATTCTGTAACGGCCGACTTCCCCAAGATCATATCTTTTGTCTGAGAAGAACAGCTTATCAATTATATCTCTTGCGGTTGCCTCATCAGGAGGTTCTGCATTACGCAGCTGGCGGTAAATATAAATTACTGCTTCCTTTTCAGAGTTGCAGGGATCTTTCTGCAGTGTATTGTATATGATAGCAAAATCCGAAAGGGTTG
>CAYPKL010000324.1:0-5777 GCA_964411285.1 uncultured Rikenellaceae bacterium | reverse complement strand
AGTATGCGTATCTCCATCAGGATCAATAAATACCTCAAAATCGTTATCAAAGAAGATGACAGTATCTCTTTGTTTCAGGTTCGCCCATACATGAGGTTCTTCAAGCTCCGCTCCTATATAAAGGTTTTGGTCGTCCCAGAGAATTTTAGCATGAGTTTTCAGTTTTGGAAGCGGTTTTAAATCTCCCTCGATATCAACAAAGTCATCTGTCCAGGGTATTGAATTCCAGGCTTGTTCATCCATGATCCCGTCAGGATTGATCGGAGAAGTAGTTTTGTAACATACATACCCTCTGGGATTTGGCTGTGGAGGAAAAGATAATTGATTTTCATCACCTGTCGCGGCAGTTTTTTTGCATTCAGATAAAAAGAATACTGTAAACGATCCGGCAAGCAACCACAAAAAGGAGTTACAATTTATTGCAGACTTATTCATATCTTGTATTTTTAGTTTACTTATTATAATTAAACCAGGTAACCAAATTTAAGTTTTTAATATGAGAATGACTCACTACAATGATCAAAATCATTATCTGACAACATTTATAAAGAACCCTATGAAACGATTTCTAATTATTCAGCTTGCGACAAGTATTCTATTATCAGGCCTTCAGGCTCAGCCTTCCCGATTTCTGCTGCATGACAACTGGAAAGCAAAAAGAGCCACGGACATTTTAATGGATGGAACAGAGATTACCGGAGCCGGTTTTACACCTGAAGCATGGCTCAGCGCAACGGTTCCCGGGACTATTCTAACGACTCTTTTACAAAATAAACAGATCCCCGATCCATTTTTCGGGATGAATAATAATCTCATTCCGGATGTATTCAATACCGGAAGGGATTATTATACATACTGGTTTTACAACGAATTTGAAATGCCGGAAATTAAGGAGGGACAGCAAGTTTGGCTTAATTTCAGGGGCATAAATTATTTCGCCGATATTTATCTGAATGGCAGCAGGGTAAACACAAAAACCCACCAGGGAATGTACCTGAGGGAAAAATACCTGATAACACCCTATCTTGTCAAAGGGAAAACAAATAAGCTTGCAGTTTGTGTAGCTCCGCCTGATCCGGTTGGCAATGCGGCCGCCGGTCAGGGTGGTGACGGTACTATCGGCCGTAATGTAACAATGCAGTTTACCGCCGGATGGGACTGGATCTGTCCGATACATGACAGGAATACGGGAATATGGGATCAGGTATGCGTTGAAATCACGGGAAAGGTCGATATTAGAAATCCATTCGTGGAAACAAGGGTGCCAGGGATAAGAGTACCCGGCGAAAAACAAGATCCTGCTTATTTTAAGGCAACGGCTGAATTAAAAAACACATCATCTCAGGCAGTAACCGGGCTTCTGAAGATAGAATTCGAAGGATATAAGAACTCCGTAAAAGTTGTTCTCAATCCTTCAGAAGAAAAAGTCGTTTCATTAACCGAAATCAAGGTTGAGAATCCACTCTTATGGTGGCCCAACGGAATGGGTGATCAGCCTTTGTATCATATGAAAATGGAATTCATCCCACAGGAGGGAGCAGTGTCGGATTCAGAAACAGTAACATTCGGAATCAGGGAAACATCAAATATTTTTGATGATAAAATAAAAGCACAGGTATTCAAGATTAATGGTCAGAAAGTGTTTATCAAGGGGGGTAACTGGATTGCGTCAGATGCCTTATTGCGTCTTACAAAAGAAAGATATGAAGCTGAAGTAAGACTGCATGCCGGAATGAATATGAATATGATCAGGGTATGGGGCGGAGGATTGACAGAGAGGCCTGAATTTTATGATGCATGCGACAAATATGGAATACTGGTCTGGCAGGACATCTGGATTTCGGGAGATTGTAACGGTGAATGGAACGATCCTATGAAAAAAGAATCACAGGCAAGAAGGAAAGCCTATCCCGATAATCACGACCTTTTTCTGGAATCGGTGATCGATCAGATTAAAATGCTGCGAAATCATCCCAGTCTGTATCTGTGGTGCGGAGGAAATGAAACGCTTCCACCACCGGACATTTTAAAAGCCCTTAAGGAAAATATCTTCCCGGATTTTGATCCCAGGAGGTTCTTTCTCGATATGTCAACATCGCCGGTACTGATGACAAATACAATAGGTGGTGTCGGGGATGGACCTTATGGTATAAGGGAACCGGAAAAGATTTTCACGGAAAGGTCATTCCCGTTTAATCCTGAAACCGGGTCCATTGGAATCCCAAACTATGATGGATTGGTGAAGATCATTCCTGAAGATGAGATGACACCGCCTCAATCATTCAGGGCCGCAAAATCATGGTCATATCATAAGTACCTCCCTCTGCTTGATTTTCCCGACCGTTACGGCAAAGTGAAAGATATCCGGGACTTCTGCCTTAAAGCCCAGATAGTCAGCTATGAGCAGTACCGGGCCCTCCAGGAAGGTTTCAATTACAGGATGTGGGACTGGTACACCGGAATGCTGGTCTGGAAGAACCAGAACCCATGGACTGCGCTCAGAGGTTTTTTTTATGATTATTACCTTGATTACACCGGAGGTTATTTTGGCTATAAGCATGCCGCTGCTCCCATTCACATACAATTTAACCTGAACGACTCTGTTATCTGTGTCCTGAACCAGACTGCCAGGAAAATAAACAACTATACTTCACATGTTTTACTATACAATATGCATGGTAAGTTGATCTCGGATGAAAAAAAACCGGTCAGCCTGGATGCTCATGGTAAGACGCTTTTGAACAAGATAAGCTTACCAGGAAACGCCTATGAAGTGTTTTTCCTGAAGCTTTTACTGAAGGATAACACCGGTAAAATTATCGATGAAAATCTGTATTGGCTTACAAATAAGCCTCATTCATACGAAAAGCTGAATGAGCTGGGAAAAATAACCCTGAAAACAGAAATAATTAAGACAGATAATAGTCATGCAACTGTTTCAATCATTAACCCCGAAAATGAAACCGCATTTTTCATTCGTCTGAAGGTTACCGATCCGAAGGATAATCTGGTCCTCCCTTCATATTTTACTGATAACTATTTCACTCTGCTGCCTGGAGAAACTAAACAGGTTACCATGGACTTATCCTCAGGGAATGTTCAGGGCAGCTTTAATGACCTGAAGCTTGTAGTTGAAGGATGGAACACCGGACCCACGAATGTCCGATTCTCATTTGGTAATTGATGTTTAAAAAGATAAATTTGTTTACCTTCCTTTCAGCATCATTTTAAAACCATAAAAAATGAAAAAATACAACGTCGGGATCATAGGGTACAGCTGGGCAGCAGGAGCCCACATTGCTGCAATAAACAATACTTCATATGCAAAGGTTACAGCCTTATGCTCATCCCGTAACCTCGATTCTGCCGAAATCAGCGCAAGACACGATTCACAGATTACGTGCTACACTGACCTGGAGAGAATGCTTGCAGATGCTGACATTCAGGCAGTATCAATCTGCAGTTATCCTGCCGATCATGCTAAGCAGGCGATTGCAGCCGCCAGGGCGGGCAAGCATCTGATCATCGAAAAACCGGTTGCTTTATCATGGGAAGATTGCCTGGCAGTTGAAACTGCAGTAAAAGAATCCGGGGTCAGAACCTGTGTATGTTTTGAATGCAGATTTTCAAGTCAGATTCTGACGATAAAAGCACTGATTGATAAAGGGTTGCTTGGAAAAATACATTATGGCGAGGTCGATTATTACCATGGCATAGGTCCATGGTATGGTCAGTTCCGGTGGAATACAAAAAAAGAAGCTGCAGGGAGCAGCCTCTTATCCGGAGGCTGTCACGCAATGGATGCACTTCTTCATTGCATGGGCAGCGAAGTGGAATCTGTTCAAAGCTTTGCTGCAAATTCCGCCAACAAAGATTTTGCCAGATATGAATACCCCACCAGCTCGGTTTCGATTTTAAAATTCAGGAATGGAGCTGTCGGCAAAGTTGCTTCCGTAATTGACTGCCTGCAGCCTTACTATTTTCACTTTCACTTTGTCGGAAGCGAGGGAA
The DNA here is from genome assembly GCA_964411285.1 of uncultured Rikenellaceae bacterium. GTDB lineage: Bacteria > Bacteroidota > Bacteroidia > Bacteroidales > VadinHA17 > LD21. The sequence goes on along the minus strand of CAYPKL010000324.1, from coordinate 1,766 downwards.
CTCTTCTCGACAATAAATTCTATTCGACACACCTTGGCAGCCTTAACAGGAACAAGTGGAGCGAACTTTCAATGAAATTACTCGATTCAGGAGATGTTTCAGATCATCCCTACCTTACACAGTTTGAAGAATTCTTCAAATCAGTTGAGGCAGGGAAAGAGATGCCTCTGACAAGCCTTAAAGATGCCCTGGAGACCCATAGGGTAATCTTTGCGGCTGACAAATCGGCGGCACAGAACTAAATCAAACTGAGAAATCTATTATTTCCGGATCACTGATTTGATACTATTAAATGTATAGTCGTTCCATATTTGTAAATATAAAATCATAACCATATGTCACGCAAATTATCCATGCTTGCACCTGAATGGTGGGATTTCACTACTCTTGATGATGAACTTCTTGCTGATGCTGCAAACCTGACACCAAAAGACATAAGCCAGCTGTCGCGCAGAGGATTCAGAGTTGTTTTCTATGATACACCCGAAGATTTCTATCTTGCTGAAGCACTTGAATACATAACAGCCTGGAAGGAATCATCTCCCGGTAATCCTGCAGGGATATGCGGTCCCATAGGTCCGACCGAACAGCTTCCGCTGGTGGCAAGAATTGTCAACGAATTAAAGATCGATCTTTCCAACGCCCATTTCTGGGGAATGGATGAGTGGTTTATTAATGGGAAAGAGGTTGATGTTACTCATCCCCTCTCCTTTGAAAAAGCTGACAGAGAACTCTGCTTCAGCAGAATAAATAAGAAGCTCCGGATTCCCGAACCCAACCTTCATTTTCCAAAGGCTGATACAAGCAGCTACGTAAAGAGTTGGGAAAGCGGAATCCGATGTGTGGTTATGCAGGGCGGACAAGGCGACACAAAGCATTGGGCCTTCAATGATCCTGTAAGAAGGGAAGGAAAATTCAAAGATACACCTCCGTCACCGGAAGAATACAGGAAGCTGACGACCAGGGTAGTTGAACTTCACCCTATCACATGTATGCAAAATGCCCGAACCAGCGGCGGTGGTGTTGTAACCGGGATCCCGGGACAAGCGCTGACTGTTGGTCCAGTACAGACATGGAAGGCAGAAAAAGTTTCCATATGGCAGGCCGGAACTCATGATAATGCTTTCGGACAGCGTCTGACAGCATTTATGATCAGTAAAAAAATTGAAGACAGCTCTGTCCCCATGTCATTGCTGGCAAGTCATCCGAATGTGCAATTCAACTACTACAGGGGTGGTCTGGGATCGTGTACAACTGAAATGCATTAGCATTCCCTCCAGGTTCAATAGTTCTATTTTATACTTGAATTAAAGATCAAATTCAGCTTTTAGATAAAGATTCAAACCATTGAGAAAAAAGTTTCCCGCAGATCCAGGAGATTTACGCAGACCTGTTAAATAGAAGAAGCTTTGTTATACCCCTGCGATCCTGTGTTTGTACTCAGCAAGAGCTTCATCAAGACGCTGTTTTGCTGTTCCGTCGCCAGGAACATTATGCGACGGATGGATAAAGAGTTTAACTCCCCGGTCGGCAAGTATTTCTGCAACTGTTGTAATTGTCATCCAGACACAGGTAATAAACGCCATAGTTGAAACCGGGCCTATTTTATCCTGATGGTTCTTCAATTCTACGGAAGCATCTTCAATAGGAGCACATGTATCTACAACAATATCAGCCAGATCAAAGATAGTCTTGCCGCATGAGTGCCTTGTTTTCTTGCCCTCGGCAGCTGCAGCAGATCCGAATACGACCACCTTCATGCCTTT
>CAYPKL010000323.1:0-9235 GCA_964411285.1 uncultured Rikenellaceae bacterium | reverse complement strand
GACGGAGTTAATACTTCTTGCAGCTGAATTAACCTGTACAGTAAAAGCTGAAGCAGCAGGAACAATATTTGCAAGAGAAATGTTATAAGTTATCTCCAGCGCTGATGGTGTGGCATTTTCTATGGCAGCGCTTACATAAACAGGAACAGAGGTAGTTACATTATTTGCAACTGTTTGTGCCGCTGTTGTGGAAACCTGTCCTCCTGCAGCAGATTGGAGTGGATTGGATGATGGCCTTGAATATGCAACTGTCACAACATCTCCGTAAACCACAGGGCTTGCAAGCGTCAGGGACACTTTAGTGCCTGATACAGCAACAGAGCTTACAGTTCTGGCAGCTGAGCCGACTCTTACAGTAAATGCAGAAGTAGCGGGTACAACATTTGCGAGGGTTAAACTATAGGTAATGTCGAGCTTTGTAGGAGAGGTATTTTCAATAACCGAACTTACATAAACAGGGCTTGGCGGGTAAACAGAATTTGTTACTGATTTTGCAGTGAAAGAAGCGGCCTCTCCTCCTGAAGATGTCTGCAAAGGATTGGACGAAGGCTTTGTATAAGCCACAGTTACAGCATCAGTATAAGTTACCGGACCTGAGAGAGTCAGTAAAACTTTTGTTCCTGACACAGCAACAGAATTAATGGTCCGGGCCGAAGAATTTACCATTACCGTAAATGCAGATGCAGCAGGTACGACACTTGCAAGAGTCAGATTATAACTCATCTCCACAACAGATGGAGTATTATTCTGAACTACCGAACTCTGATATACCGGAGCAACAGGATCACTGGAATTAATTCCTGTTTCAAACCATCCGAGATCGGGTGCACTACCACCGTAAGGAAGTCCGACATTTATACCTGCATTAATCAGGTCAGAGCCTGTTGCAAGTTTTAAAAAGTTAAGGTCAGGCAGAGAGCCATCAGATTGCCGCGGACCATCAGCACCGGTATCATCCAGGCTTAAGAAATCTGCAGCACTAAGCGTTACTCCTCCATTCCAGCTATTGTGATCCTGAGTTATGTTTGAACTTCTTAAATAATAAGGAGTTGTTGTATTACCAAAGGATATATTATTTCTTAAAATTACGTCACCGCCATTATATGTATAATGGAAAGCGTAACCAATAGCATTACGAAATGAAGTGTTATTATAAAGTACCATGTCAATTGTTGCACTGGTACAATTCTCATCAAATCCAAGCTCCTTGTTATCCCAGGCTAAGCAGTTTGTCACTTTTCTTTGAATTCCCCCATCAAAAGGCGCCCAGGCATATCCTCCGAGCTTAAATCCCACACCGTTACCTGCATCTCCATAACCATTATCCCATGCCCAGCAATTGTTAATGGTGAAATATCCTCCACCTGATTCTTCATCAGCATTTAGAAAGTCAAATCCGTCATCACTGTTATGCCAGGAACGGCATCCGGTAATCTCAACATGAAATCCACCACCTGACTGATAACCGTTTGTTGTCCATCCATTACCTAAATCGCCACCATCGTGAGTGTCGCTTATATCATACGCGTCACAATTTAACCATTTGCAATAATCAGAAAAACCTCCCATCACAAATCCATCAGCACAATCATGTACAACACATTGTTCAAAAAGAATATGATTACATCCCATAAGGGTCACCCCCCTGGCATAATGGGTACTCGTATCATGGAGGTTTCTGACTGTCAATCCCTTGAGCCACCAGTAATCGACAGAATTTAAATATATTCCGTACCTTGTCCCGTTCCCTGTGATATTTGAACAATCAAGAACAGGAGTTTCGCCGGGGTATGCCCAGATCCTTATCATATTACTGGATGTTCCGCTGTGTGAATTTTCAAAAGCTCCGCAATACTGGCCTCCGGCAAGGACAGCTGCCGGATAATATATGCCTCCCCGTATGTAAACCAGGTCTCCGGCTGTGGCTACCTGAAATCCTTTTTGCCAGGTGGCAAATGGCTGGGAGATTGTACCTGGATTACCGTCATTACCATTGGTGGCAACATAGTAAGTTGCACCAAATAGCTTCATATTTATTAATAGAAAGGTTACAGAAAGTAACTTTTTCATCAAATCACATACTTTGACCAAAAGGAAAATTTTTGACAAACATACGAATTTTAACGACAATATTATATTATTGTTGTGCCGAAACCTCTTTTTTTTACTATTCTTAATTATTTAAAATCAATATTATAAAATTGAAACTAATTCATAATAAACAGTAAATCAATAATTTAAAATTGAGAGAGCCTCTGAATAGCATGAACATATAAACCGGCATTTAATGCTGTCCCCGTTTTCTTACGGTAATCAAAGCTGCTGTTCTTTGAAAATTTTCCTTCACTTTTGAAAAGCAAGACAGATCATTTCATTACAAAACACAAAGGACTAAAGATCTGTATTAATTCTGTTACCTAAGAATGTTTTTTATCTGCAATTGCTAAATTAGTCGATTATTTTATAATGAACTCTGAAAGCATAAAGTATCTCAGTTTTTTTGCAGGGAATACATAATTAATGGTCCACATTGACGTTTCATCCCTGTATTCATGTTTAAATATTGAACATCAATTTTAATTTAATGCTCATTTCTTGTTAAAAAGTGTTAATCAAAATAGCGCAATTCTATAGTTTTATTTTACATAGTTTTACATCTTTGGGCATATTTTAGTGATTTTCAGTACTTATTCCTCTCAGAAAACGGAGGTTCATAATGAGTTCTGGGAAGTCAGGTCAAAACGAGTTTGGTTAGTTTCATCAATGTGACTGACGGGGCGAAAGCATGCCGGGAGTGAATCAAACATTCTGCTGAAAATGCAAAAAAACGATACAATAAGAATAATTAATCTTCCCAAAATAGAGGATGAACGTGGTAATTTGTCATTTATTGAAGAGGATAATCATATTCCTTTTTATATAAAGAGGGTGTACTGGATATATGATGTGCCGGGTGGTGAATTCAGAGGCAGCCATGCCTTCAGGGAATCAGAAGAGTTTATTGTTGCACTTTCAGGTAGTTTTGATATAATCCTGCACCAGGGCATTGAAGAGAAGAAATATTCATTAACGCGCTCATATTATGGTTTGTACATTCCAAAACTTGTATTCCGGAGACTCGAAAACTTTTCAACAAACTCCCTAGCTTTGATCCTGTCTTCTGCAGTTTATAATGAAAAGGACTATATACGTGATTTTAAAGATTTTCTGACACTGGTAAGATGATAAAAAAGTCTTCAATCTACGATTGTCATATAATTGAATTGAATAAGATCCATAACCGCTCAGGTAATATTACAGCTATTGAGGGTGAAGTGGATCTTCCATTTTGTATCAGGAGGATATATTATCTTTATGATGTACCAGGAGGAGCTGAAAGGGGAGGCCATGCTCATAAGGAGCTTCAACAATTGATTGTGGCAACAAGCGGTTGCTTTGATGTTGTTCTGTCTGATGGAAAAAACAGAAAGGTGGTTGAATTGAACCGTCCTTATTATGGTTTGTATGTTGTATCAGGAATATGGAGGGAAATAATAAATTTTTCTTCCGGTGCGATCTGCCTTGTCCTGGCTTCGGAGAAATACAAGGAGAATGATTACATAAGGAACTATGAAGATTTCTTAGAATTTAAAGAAAATGGCTAAAATTCACCCTCTGGCAGACGTACAATCACAGACTATCGGGACTAATACTCTTGTATGGCAGTTTGTAGTAATACTTCCCGGTGCTGTAATAGGGAATAATTGTAATATTAATTGTCAGGTATTTATTGAAAATGATGTTGAGATCGGAGATAATGTAACAATAAAGCCTGGCGTCCAGATCTGGGATGGTTTAAGAATAGGCAGCGATGTTTTTATCGGACCAAATGTCACTTTTACAAACGACAAATACCCCAGGTCGAAACAATATCCCGATAAATTTCAAAGTACTATTATTGAAGATGGAGTATCCATAGGTGCAGGAGCTATTATCCTCGGAGGTGTAAAAATTTCTAAAAATGCCATGATTGGGGCAGGGAGTATCGTCACTAAAGATATTCCGGAGAATGAGCTTTGGGTAGGTAACCCTGCAAGATTTTTACGAAAAATATCCTGAATATGGTCAAATTTCTTGATTTAAAGAAAATTAATGAAAGTTTTGAGCCTGAACTTTCACAAGCTATAAAAAATGTGCTTGATAGCGGATGGTATCTGCTTGGTAATGAGGCTAAAGCATTTGAGTTTGATTATTCTTCTTTCCTCGGGGTCAAACATTGCATAGGAGTTGCAAATGGTCTTGACGCTTTAAGACTTATACTTCGGGCTTATATTGAATTAGGGATTATGAAAGAGGGAGATGAAATTATTGTTCCTGCAAACACTTATATAGCCACCATATTAGCTATAACTGAAAATCGTCTGGTTCCGGTACTGGTCGAACCGGATATTACAACTTATAATATTGATCCTTTTAAGATTGAAGAAAGAATAAATTCCAATACTAAAGCGATACTCATTGTTCATTTGTACGGACAAAATTCGATGCATAAGGAAATCTTCCGGTTAGGGAATAAGTATAATCTGAAGCTAATTGAGGATAATGCCCAGGCTCATGGATGTTTTTATCATGAAAGAAGGACCGGCGCATTGGGACATAGCGCGGGACATAGCTTCTATCCCGGTAAAAACCTCGGCGCTATTGGTGATGCAGGAGCTGTAACCACCGATGATGATGATTTTGCTGAAATTATCAGAACGATTGCCAACTATGGATCAAAAATCAAATATCAATGTCTGTACAAGGGGTTAAACTCCCGTCTTGATGAGATTCAGGCTGCAATTTTAAGAGTCAAACTAAACCGTCTCGATGAAGATAACAGATGCCGGAAGGGAATAGCCCGGTATTATATCAATAATATCAAAACATTAAATCTTACATTACCATTGCCGGGGAAAAATGATGACAACGAATTTGAAAAGAATGACCATGTCTGGCATGTTTTTGCAGTTCGTCATCCTAAACGAGATATTTTGCAGAAGTATCTAAATGATAATGAAATACAGACACTAATCCATTACCCGATCCCTCCACATAAGCAAAAGGCTTATGCAGAATGGAATCACCTTAACCTGCCGGTTACTGAAAAAATCCACAATGAGATACTGAGTTTACCTATTAGTCCGGTAATGAATATTTCTGAAACAGAAAAGGTAGTTGACATTATTAATGAATTTAAATTTTAAGATTCTGCCGGTCAGCGCATGTCATTCAATCATTGTATGAATATCTCAAATTGTCTATGACTGAAGAAAAAGCTTCATACCGGCAGATTGTAAAAGCTACTTCAATATTCGGAGGAGTACAGGTATTTAATATCATTATTTCGGTAATCCGCTCCAAGTTTGTGGCCGTCCTGCTAGGACCTTCCGGTATGGGAATAGCAGGGCTTTTAACTTCGACAACAAACTTTATCGGAAGCATTACGAATCTTGGTTTAAAGACCAGTGCTGTTAAAAATATAGCTGCTGCCAACTCAACCGGCGATTTGAACAGAGTCAGAACTGTATCTTCTGTTCTCAAACGGTTAGTATGGCTTACTGGCCTCTTGGGTACGGTAGTTACCCTCATTCTCGCTCCCTGGTTAAGTGAACTTACATTTGGCAATAAAGACTATACCGTTGCTTTTCTCTGGCTTTCAATAACCTTGCTTCTGACCCAGGTCAGCACCGGACAATTAGTGGTATTGCAGGGAATGCGAAAGCTGCAATTCCTGGCCAAAGCTAATCTGGCAGGTACTATAGCCGGATTGTTAATTTCAGTACCTCTTTATTACAAGTGGGGTATTGATGGTATTGTACCGGCAATAATCCTGAGTTCAATAGCGACACTTATTTTTTCATGGTTTTATTCCTCCAGACTAAAAATTGAGGATGTAAAAGTCGACAGAGCTACAATAATTACTGAGGGAGGCGATATGGCTAAAATGGGCTTTATCTTAAGCCTTAGCGGATTAATAGAAGTCGGGGCCTCCTATATTTTGCGCATTTATATAAGTCATAAGGGAGGCGTTGACCAGGTAGGATTATATAATGCCGGTTTTGCAATAATCAATACGTATGTCGGAATGGTATTTTCAGCAATGGTAACCGACTATTTCCCGCGGCTCTCAGGTGTAGCCCATGACAATGAAAAGGCAAAAAATATAATTAATCAGCAGGCAGAGATTGCATTACTTATTCTGGCTCCCATCCTGACAGTCTTTCTGACATTCGTAAACCTGGTGGTAATTATACTATATTCATCAAGGTTCACCAGTGTCGACAGCATGATCCACTGGGCGGCATTAGGGATCTTCTTCAAAGCATCAAGCTGGCCGATTGCATATATTTTTATAGCTAAAGGTTTTACAAAGCTATTTTTCTACAGTGAATTGGCCGCAAATATCTACATGTTGATCTTTAATATCTTGGGCTATATGCTTGGAGGGCTCGAAGGCCTTGGTATTTCTTTCTTTGCAGGATATCTGATATACCTGATTCAGGTATTCACCCTTGCCAGTTATAATTTTGGCTTTTCGTTTGAAAAAGCATTTTATAAGATTTTCGGAATCCAGTTCTTACTTGGTGCTTTTTGTTTTACAGCTGGTAAACTATTGGAAGTTAAATATTTGTATTTTGTTGGTTCTCTTTTTATAATACTATCTTGTTTCTATTCCTTCAAAGAGCTTGACAAAAGAATTGGATTGAGGTCTATTCTCATCGAGCGCTTTAAAAAGACTGATTTAAAAAAATGAAGATCCTTTTATTCAATCTTGGATCAATTGAACACCGCATAATATCCTGGGATGTTGAAGGGTATAAATCATTATTTGAGCATGAAGTGATTTTGTGGGGCCCAATTCCTGATACTGAGTTTACTTTCAATGGTAAAAGAGTGCCAATAATAAGTATTTCAGAGCCGACAGGTATTAAAAATGTCTTTGACAGATTGCCGGACGGATGGATACCGGATATCGTAACCTGCGATACATCGGTTTTGATATACGTCCCGGATATTTACCTATGCCCTGCCAAAACAATTTTATTTACCCGCGACGCCTGGGCTGACACCATTTTTAACAGGAAACTTGTGGAGTTGTTCGACTTTGTCAGCCATGGTATTGTAGATATTAAATCATATAATAAATTACAGGTAAACTTATTACCTCTGGCAAGCTTCCCTGTTTCACTCCCTGATCCCGGAACAGTTTCTCCGGCTTTTGGAAAAAGGGAAATCGATGTTATTGCAATTGCAAACTATAACGAAGGCTTTTATCATGAAAGGTATAAAACCTTATATAAGCTGGCAGCATCCAATAAAAACAACCTTAAAATTCAATTTTACAACGGACTGAAACGTAAGGAAATTCATGAATATTATAAACGGAGCAAAATCGTTATTGACTGGGCACACACTTTATCTAACCGGTCGTATGAAGCCGCTTTAAATGGTTGTCTGTTATTCAGCCATGAGGATAATACTGCAATGAAATCATTCTGGATACCGGGTGAAGAGTATATAACCTACAATGACAGCAACTTATACCAACAAATAGTTTATTATATAAGCAACCCTGAAATAGCCGGTGAAATTACTGGAAGGACAGCCAAAAAGATAAAATCAATTCCAGTTAGCTTCGGACAGTACACACTGGCTAATATCAAAGAGGCTTTAAATATTGAAGTCAATATTCAGGAAAGAATACGACGGTTAAATAATTTATCAAAAAGTGACTTAAATTTCAGAACAGCTACTCCGTTTGCTTACAATTACAGATATGAAACCTGTTTCCCTGAAAACTGGGAAGCACTTTATTTCAAGAGGATCGATGAAGCTATATCTTCAGCAGGAGGCAGTGACGATTTGGTATCTCCGGTTATTGAGGCTGCCCGGATCGCTTTTCTGACCAGGAATTATGAACTTAGTACAAATTACCTGATAAAATTGCAGAAGGTGCTTCCTGACTATGCCTGGATTTATTACCTCCTGGCAAGAATTTATTTTGTTAAGAAAGATTTTAATCAGGCGCTCTCATCTCTTGAAAAAGCTTTTGATTGCGGAAATAAAGCTCCCGGACTGCTTCAGGAATATATCCTGCCTTTTATTGAAAAAGACTTAAATTGTGACGGTCGAAGGATCACAGACTACATATGGCAATCAGTTTATAATCACAAAAATGAATTTCAGGTAAGAGCATTATTTCATCTTTCAGCAGACCTTTGCGGCGATATTTACAAAAACCTTAACGAATCAGAGAATGCAAAAGATGCTTATTATAAAGCTATTGGCCACATTCCGGTTTCTGATTGCGTAAAAAAAGCTGCCCCTTTATTTATAAGATTACATGATTTTAAAAAGCTACTGGAAATTACTGAAAAGGGAACTGAAGATTCTCCTTTTGAAAATAGAATTGTGTTGTACAAAGCCTTTGCCTTGCTTCAACTTGGAGAGAAGCGCAATGTATTTAGCGTATTAAGAGCACACCAAAAGGCATTGAAGAGTTTTATTGCAACCCGCAAGATTAAATTTCTTCAAAAAATCATCATATTACCCGCAATAGTGGGATTCCTGAGCAGAAGAGCCGGGATGAAATTTATTCAGTGGTTAATTGATTTTTTAAATAAATGATAATAAAGTTGTCTGAAAAGATCTTTAGAGTAATATTTGTGAACGAATTTTATTCTTTTATTTCTCCGGAAAGGCTCGCGAAAGAATAACTCTTATGAAAAACTAAAATGGTCTATCAAGATTCGGAAAAAAGCACTTATACGAGGTCAGCCGTACCGAAAGTATCACTTTATGAATACTTGTATGTTTTAATACTGATAATTTTTGCAGGACATGCAAATAAGCTTGTGCTGGCCAATTCAATAGATGATACCCCTGTTGCACTAATCCTTCTGGTTATTTTAAGCGGTATTCTGGCTTTGAGATGGAAGATAACGATCGACAGGCAGTTTCTTTTCTTTACTTTGGGCTTCTTTGTTTATTTTATAGCTATTTCGGTAAAATACGGTGAAATTCAGCCAAAATTCTTTCTTACCTGGTTTTTTCAGTTTTTTATTGTATACGCTACTGTAAGATCACTAAAATTCAATTTGTTCAAAATCTATGAGTTTTTCTTATTTTACCTGGCAATTATTGGATTATTCCTGTGGATCGTTCAGTCAATGATGGGAGGGGATAATCTTTATGGGATTCTGCGAAATATTAC
>CAYPKL010000322.1:0-4186 GCA_964411285.1 uncultured Rikenellaceae bacterium | reverse complement strand
GTCCGACAGGCTCCTAGGCCCGGATGGCGCCCGCAAAGAGATGTGGACTCATTACTGTCAGGCAATAGAAGTTCTGGCCGATATACCGCGCAATACTGCTTTTCTCAAGCAGTTACTGAATTACATTGTGAACCGGGATCGATGAACCTCACCGTATCAAGCTTAGGGGAATTTATTTCGAGAGATCGTTTCGAGTTCCGGCGCTGACGCAAGGGAGGGGGCATTTTTGACGCCGACGTGGCGTCCATTACCGTCCACGGAAGACGGGCGGTAATCAACTTTTGCTCTTGATTAAACGTTGTCTCTTCTCCATATCACTTCCTCCTTCCCATTTTTCAGAGAAAGTGTTATCCTCAATCAGTTCAATTTTTCTGGTTTCTTGATAGCGCATACAATGTTAGCGCTAATCGGCAAGGTTAATAATTCTCTCTGGAGTAATGACATGTTTAAAAGTAAGTATATTATCATTCTGATTATTGTCTTCGTACTTTCCCCCTTTCTTGCGAGCCTGCTTGATTTATACACTGATTGGCTCTTTTTCGTCGAGACCGGTTTCTCGTCGGTGTTCAGGACGACCCTGTATGCCAAGGCAGGGGCCGGGCTGCTCTTCGGGGGGATGTTCTTCATATTTATGCTGGTCAATCTTTATTTTGCGAACAAGGCCCGCTTTCCTCTGTCCGGCATATACATCCTGGGGGGCGGCAATATCCGGGTAAACAAGGATGAAGTAGCTCGCCTTGTTAAACCGGTCAGCATACTCATTAATATCGTTCTGGCGGTCTTTACCGGCTCCTGGGGCGCCATGCAGTGGGAGGAGATGCTGCTTTACACGAATAGGCTGGCGGTTGGAATGGTAGATCCGGTCATAGGCGAGGATATCGGTTTCTACCTGTTTGGCCTGCCGTTTATGGAGACACTCCAGTCCTTCGCCAGCTTTATGCTAATAGCTACGATGCTCTTGGCTGCGGCGGTGTATTATGTCCGGGGCGGTATTATCCTGACGGAGCGGGGCGCGGCGGTAGATGAAAAGGTCCGGCGACATCTGGCAATTCTTACGGGTGGCTTCGCCTGCGTGATTGCCGCCGGTTTCTATCTGGACAGCTTCGGGCTGCTGTTTTCCAACAACGTCGCCTTTAGTGGCGCAGGCTATGTGGATGTGAACGCCCGTCTGCTGACCTACCGGGTTCTTACTTTCCTGACACCTCTGGCGGGGGTCATGCTGGCCGCAGGTATATGGAAAAGCGCCTGGCGGATGGCGTTGCTGCCGCTCGTCATCGTGGTTGCAGTTTACGTAATCGGCATCCGGGTCTATCCAGGGGTGCTCCAAAAATTAAAGGTTGCGCCCAACGAGTTGGCCCTGGAAACACCATACATTAAGAATAACCTTCAATTTACGCGTTTCGGCTACGATCTGGACAAGATTGAAACGGTGCCTTTCGATGTTGATACGAAGCTTGCCGCTGCCGATATCGCCAACAACGATGCCACCATCAAGAACATCCGGCTCTGGGATCATGCCCCGCTGCTCAAGACCTACAGTCAGTTGCAGCAGATCAGGACCTATTACAAATTTTTTGATGTGGATAATGACCGCTACCTGGTGAATGGTCAGTACACCCAGGTCATGCTCTCGCCGCGCGAGCTTTCCTACGGCGATCTGCCCAGCAAAAACTGGATTAACGAACGGCTGATCTTTACCCACGGCAACGGCATCACCTTCGGTCCGGTCAGCCGGATCAGCAAGGAGGGACTGCCCGAGTTTTTCGTCAAGGATATCCCGGCGGTAAGCCTGGCCGACATCAAAGTAACCAGACCCGAAATCTATTATGGTGAGCTATCCAACGACTATGTTGTCGTCAAGACCAGAATTCCGGAATTCAGCTATCCGACCGCCACCGGCAACATAAATACAACATACGCCGGCAAAGGTGGAGTGCCAATTGATTCGCTGCTCAAAAAAGTCCTTTTTGCCGCCAAATTCAGAACAGAGAAAATTCTGCTTTCTTCCGATATCACATCGGAGAGCCGCATCCTCTACAACCGCAACATAAACGAGCGGGTCAGGGCAGTGGCGCCCTTCCTGCGCTTCGACGGCGACCCTTACATGGTCGTTACGGAAAACGGCAGGCTCCAGTGGATCATAGACGCCTACACCTTATCGGATCGTCTCCCCTATTCGAAACCGCTCAAGGGAGGCGTCAACTATATGCGGAATTCCGTCAAGGCGGTTCTGGATGCCTATGACGGCACGCTCAACTTCTATGTCAGCGACCCGCATGATATCCTGGCAAAGGTCTACAGCCGGATGTTCCCGCAGCTCTTCAAACCGATGGCGGCTATGCCGGAGGATCTGCGTCGGCATATCCGCTACCCGCACCAGTTCCTCCAGCTTCAGGCCGCCATGTTCGCTGCCTACCACATGACGGATCCGAAGGTCTTCTACAACAAGGAGAACCTCTGGCAGATTCCGGCGCTGGGCGAAAAACCGATGGAACCCTACTACACGATTATGAGGCTGCCGGGTGAAAAGGCGGAGGAGTACGTCCTGCTGCTACCGTTTACCCCCTCCAATCGGGACAACCTGGCGGCTTGGCTGACGGCGCGTTGTGACGGGGCGAATTACGGCAAGATCCGCGCCTACACCTTCCCGCGTGACCGCCTGATCTACGGCCCGAAACAGATAGACGCCCGTATCAATCAGGATTCCTTCATATCCCAGCAGTTGTCGCTCTGGAACCAGCGCGGCTCAGAGGTCATCCGGGGGAGCCTGCTCGTGATACCGATAGAAAAGTCGTTGCTCTATGTTCAGCCGCTGTTTCTGGCGGCAGACAAGGCCGGTCTACCCGAGCTGAAGCGCGTGATAGTTGCCTTCGGCGATCAGGTTGTCATGGAGGAAAACCTGGAGCTGGCCCTGCAACGGCTCTTCGGTGGGAGAACCACTATCAAGGAAGTCGTTCGGGCAGTCAAGACAGATTCAAAAGCATCACCGGCCATGCTGGCTAAGGAAGCTATGGGCATCTACGATAAGGCGACCAACCTGCAACGCCAGGGTGACTGGGCAGGTTATGGCGAGGAGTTGCGTAAATTGGGGCAGGTATTGAAGCGCATGGCGCAGTAGAGAGAATATCCGTTTCCCTGAGTTCGCCGGATATAAAGATTGTCTCTTATTTACGGTAAGGGCATTTGATTAATTACGAAAAGCATCTTAATGATGAGCAGTTGCAGGTAGTGATGGAAGAGGGCGGCCCGCTTCTCGTTATCGCGGGCGCCGGCAGCGGTAAGACCAGAGCCTTGACATATCGTGTTGCCCGTCTGATTGAAACCGGCGTGCCGCCGGAGCGGATTCTGCTGGCCACGTTTACCAACAAGGCGGCCAAGGCCATGCTGGCCAGGGTCAAAACGCTTGTGACCGAGGACGTCAGCCACCTGTGCGGAGGCACCTTTCATCACAATGCCCACCTTATCTTACGGCGCAATGCTCATCTGCTGGGTTATCAGAACAATTTCTCCATCATGGACGGCGATGATGCCAAACAACTGATGGCCAGCTCCCTGGCGGAAATCAGGAGCAAGGTGGAGGGCGATAAATTCCCGAAAGGCAATGTTCTGGCCGATATTATAAGCCTTTCCCACAACCGGACGGTAGATATCGCTGCGGTAGTACAGGACCGGTACCCCTTTTTTTATCGTTATCTGGAAGACATCGTCGCCGTGGCCGCCCGGTACGAGTTCCGCAAGAAAACCCTCAATTTCATGGATTTTGATGACCTCCTCCTGAATCTGAGAAAGCTGCTGCGCGAGTTTCCGGAAGTAAAGCGCCATTACGCGGAACGCTTTTCCCATGTGCTCGTGGATGAATATCAGGATACGAATCTCTTGCAGGCGGAAATTGTTGACCTGCTCGCTTCCTATCATCGCAACCTGATGGTGGTGGGCGACGATTCCCAGAGCATTTATTCCTTTCGCGGGGCAAATTTTGCCAATATCATCGAGTTTCCGGAGCGTTACCCCGACTGCAGGATCTTCAAACTGGAGACTAACTACCGCAGCACGCCGGAGATCCTCCACCTTGCCAACTTAAGCATTACAAACAATGAGCGGCAATTCCAGAAAACGCTGAAACCCGTGCGCGAATGCGGCATCAAGCCTATCCTGATCCCGGCGCGCAATGTTTTTCAGCAGGCGG
>CAYPKL010000321.1:0-2998 GCA_964411285.1 uncultured Rikenellaceae bacterium | reverse complement strand
GAACCTGCTGCTCTGTTTTGTGTACATCCTGTAATAAATGCCTCTTTTTTCCATCAGTACCTCGTGGGTACCGGTTTCGGCAACAGTTCCATTGGTGAGAACTATGATCCGGTCAGCAAGAGTTAAATTGGTAAGCCTGTGGCTTATCAGAATTGAAGTGCGCCCTTTGACTATCTCCCTGAACCTGCTGAAAATTTCAAATTCCGTGTCTGCATCAAGTGCACTCGCGGGTTCATCAAGGATAAGCACAGGCGCTTCCCTGAAAAGCGCCCTGGCAAGCGCAATCTTCTGCCATTCTCCCCAGCTAAGCTCACGGCTGTTGTCAAACAGATTTCCGATAACAGTATCATACCCTGCCGGCAGATTGTTTATTAATTCATGAACACCCGAAACTGATGCCGCATTCTTTATCTTCTCATTAACTTCCTTTTCATAAATATCCCCTAACCTTATATTTTCACCGGCGCCAAGGTTATAAAGCATAAAATCCTGAAATACCACCGAAAAGTTTTTTCTGTAAAGCTCCGGATCCATATTCCTGATGTCAGCGCCATCGTATCTTACTGATCCCGAGTCGGGATCGTAAAGCCTTGTAAGAAGCCTTACAAGAGTGCTCTTCCCTGCACCATTCGGACCAACGATCGCAACTATCTCTCCCTTTCTGATCTCAAAAGAAACTTTATTTATTGCAGGATAGCTGTTTCCGGGGTAGGTAAAAGTAAGGTTCTCAACGATCATACTGTTTTTCAGGGCAGCCGGAACAACCACAGGGTCTGACGCAACGATGTTTTCCTTAAGGTTCAGGAAGTCGAAAGTGTCACCGATAAACAGACTGTCTTCGTAAAGCCCTGCCAGCGAACCGAAAAGATCCCTGATATATGACATTCCCTGGCGGAATGCAAGAATAAACATAGCCATCCCTCCAATAGTTAGTTCTCCCGCAATGGTCCGGCGGGCGACAAACAACAGAAGGAATAGTACTGCCAGAGCTTTGATAGTATCTGTTACAAGTTCAATCAAAGTTCTTTTTCTGATTATTTTTATCTCCTCTTCTTTCTGAATAAGAAAAGATCTCTTAAAAAGGGAAATGAAATAATTCCCTGTTCCAAATAACCTTAATTCCCGTGAAGGCCTCTCTCCGGTAAGAAGCCAGTTGAAGTAGGCGGATTTTCTTGCTTCGGGTGTCTGTTTGCGCTGGAAATTATAAAGGATATCGGCATAATGAAGCCTCAGCCATATTCCCGGAACATTAACAACAACCAGAAGCAGGGCTATGCCCCAATGCAATGAAAAAAGCAGCCCGGCCATCAGAAGCAATGACACAAATCCCCGGAACATTGAAATGACGTTGTTCAGTATGCTGTTCGGCCTCCATGGAGCTTCAGCGGTAGCCCTGGCAAGACAATCATAATATTCGGGATGTTCAAAATTGATAAGATCAAGCTTCACTGATTTTGCATGCAGAAGCCCGTACATGTAAGACTCCAGTTTCATCGACTGATTTTTACGGACATAGTTCCCAAAGCCTGTCGATACCTCGTCAAGAAAATAAATTATAACAACTGTAATTATGATCCAGAGCACACCGGAAATACCTGAACCTGTTGAAACAGATTTTGTTATGTCATCGATAAGAAGCCGTATGAGATAAACCAGCGCTAAAGGAAGAAAGCTCTGGAGAAGAGAAACCAGAATATTTATTGTTGCCCAGCCGGGAGCACTCTTCCAGACAAGCTTAAGGGATTCCCTGAATAATTTTATTTTTTGCTTCATTGATTCGGAAACCAGGGTTCCAAATTAGTTAAAATTTAGCGTCTTAACCAAACAATTTAATCGTTAAGTGCAATTACCTCTCATCAGAATTATTAAGGAAGAGCTGAACAAATAACAGGTATGCATCGAAAGACTTCTTTTCAAATGTCATCGGCAGAGATGATATATATTAATATTATGAATGACATATAATATTTAATAGAATGATATATATCACTGAAATAAATGATATATATTACCCCAAAATGTGGTTTCTCCCCCGGTTTTTGCCAGTTGATAAAATTTTTAAGGATGTTTACGGATCAGGTAAATCCTGATCTTACAACCATCTGAAAAACCGCCTGAATATTACAGACATCCTGTTAAACAGATATTTTGGTCTCTTGTTCATGTAAGATTTTAATGTCAGCGGATGCCCTTCAGGAAATTCAACTCTAATGACTTTCCCGGCGATAATGTCTGCAGTAAATGGCTTATCCTCATGCAGATTGCAATCGCCTCTTGTCACAAAATGTGCCTGGCCTTCCTTGTCGAATTTTCTGACAAGCCTGTGTGCAACAAATCCGGAATCGCGTTTCCATGCAATTATTTCACCGCGATGTAAATAGGCTGGCTGTTCAACCGGTTCAATGTATATAACAGAACCCGGCCTGATTGAAGGATACATACTGAAACCATCAGCCCTTAATTTGATACTCTTCCCTTCATTAAGCAAGGTAAATCCGATCTCCTTCAAAACGGCTAATCCGGGACGACTATTCATTCCTGAGAATATATTCGATTATGCTCCTGTCGGGTTTAAAAGAAAGAGTGGCCACTGGTACTTTTGAACACATCATTGAGACTGACCCCAGGAACCTGGCAATCATATCAGGACTATAATTATGCTGGATGCAGTTTGAAACAACGTATGATACTGCAGATGCTTCTTTTATCGGGTTCATTTCATTTTCAGAGCCATGCTCAATGAAAAATATTCTATTGACATGAGCCTCTTTAGGCCCGTCATTTTTATGAACCGGAGTGTTGAACATTCTGTAGACCCCATCGGTGTTTCTAATAATAAGCCTGTCATCATGAATTACTTCAGCTCCGACATTATCCCAGAGCCTTGAAATCGTTGTCTTTCCTTTTCCAGAGACCCCGCTGAATAAATATCCGTTACCGCCATAGTACACTCCTGATGCATGAATCATTATATCGGCATTTATTGCAGAAAGGTAAT
>CAYPKL010000320.1:0-4504 GCA_964411285.1 uncultured Rikenellaceae bacterium | reverse complement strand
ATTCTGGGACTTATGGTTGCAATGGGCACAATGCAGAATCCGGAAAGCTCACTCTCATTCTGGTGCTCTATTATTCCTCTTACCTCGCCTATCGTTATGATTGCAAGAATCCCTTTTGGAGTACCATACTGGCAGATAGCTGTTTCAATGGTTCTGATGGTGATTACATTTATCGCCTTTGTCTGGATGGCCGCCAAGGTTTACCGGACCGGTATCCTTATGTACGGTAAAAAGACCTCATGGAAAGAGATGTGGAAATGGCTGAGGTACTCAGGATAATAAAAGGAGAAAGGAAAAAGGAAAAAGGAAAAAGTTTGCTTCTCCCGCTTTGCGGGATCGCAATGACTGTACTGATAAATAGCTTTACAATATGTCAAAGATTCTTGTTATAGATGATGAACGGGCAATCCGAAACACTCTTAAAGAGGTTCTGGAATATGAGAAACATGAAGTAGACCTTGCCGAAGACGGATCATCAGGTCTTGAAATGTTTAATGCCAATTTGTATGATGTTGTACTTTGCGATATCAAAATGGCCAAAATGGATGGTATAGAAGTACTTCAAAAGATTTATGAAGACTCTTCAGACACTCCTGTAATTATGATTTCCGGGCATGGCAATATTGATACTGCAGTTGAGGCGATAAAAAAAGGAGCTTATGATTTTCTTGAAAAACCGCTGGATCTTAACAGGTTACTGATAACCATCCGCAATGCAACAGATAAATCCACTCTGATTACACAGGCTCAGGTTCTGAAGAATAAAGTCAGCAGGATGTTTGAGATTATCGGAGAATCCGAACCTATCAGAAAAGTAAAAGAGATGATCGACAGGGTAGCCCCTACTGAAGCACGGATACTTATTACCGGTGCAAACGGGACCGGGAAAGAGCTGGTTGCACATCAGATCCATGAAAAGAGCAACAGGTCGAAGGCCCCTTTTGTTGAAGTTAACTGCGCCGCTATCCCCTCAGAGCTTATCGAGAGTGAATTATTCGGACATGAGAAAGGATCGTTTACCTCGGCAATAAAGCAGCGGATCGGCAAATTTGAGCAGGCTAACGGAGGCACTCTATTCCTTGATGAAATCGGAGACATGAGTCTTTCAGCCCAGGCTAAAGTGTTAAGGGCACTTCAGGAAAACAAGATATGCAGGGTTGGTTCAGATAAAGATATACACGTGAATGTAAGAGTTATAACTGCTACTAACAAGAACATTAAAAAAGAAATTGAAAATAATAACTTCAGGGAAGATCTTTACCACCGTCTGAGTGTGATACTCATTCATGTGCCAAGTCTGAAAGAACGGATAGATGATATTCCTTTACTGGCTGAACATTTTATTTCACTGATATGCAATGAATACGGCATGAGCAAAAAGAAAATAAACAAGGATGCAATCATCGAGCTTCAGAAAATAGACTGGACAGGCAATATAAGGGAATTCAGAAATGTTCTTGAAAGGCTTATTATTTTGTGCAAGGACGAAATAACAGGAGATGATGTTGTTGCTTATGCAAGACCTGTCTCCAGCTCTGAAATCTAATTCTAAGGTGGCAAGAAATCCTTTGTGAACCTTTTTTATTAACCTTAGAGTCCCTTAGCGGTTAATAATAAATCCTGAAACACAAAGGGATACAAAGTACAATTCAAAGTAACACAAAGGTTAAATCCACTTATAATTGAGTTGTTAAATAGCCTGTAAAATACATAAATTTTATGTCACGTACTGAAAAAGACAGCCTTGGTCAGAAAGAGATCCCTTCCGATGCTCTTTATGGGATTCATGCTTTAAGGGCAAAAGAAAACTTTGCCGAAAATCTGCCTTTCCCTATCGGTTGGTATATGGCAGTTGGACTTACAAAACAGGCATGCTATAAAACTTATCGTAAATTCCGGAATGCAGCCATAGAAAAATACGGGAATGATATTTCTCTTAGAATAATAAACGATAGCATACTTGATGCTCTGACAGAGGCTGCCGGAGAGGTTTCTGAAGGAAGATATTTTGAACACTTCATCGTACCTGCAATACAGGGAGGAGCCGGCACCAGTATCAATATGAATATCAATGAGATAATTTCAAATGCAGCGCTTCTTAAAACCGGAAGCCGGCCTGGTGATTATGAAAAGATAGACCCCACGGAGGATGCTAACATTTACCAGTCGACAAATGATGTAATTCCCACCGCCCTCACAATTGCGGCAATGAAATTGCTGCAGGTTCTGGAACAACAGGTAAACAGCCTCCGGTTAAAAGTTGAAAATCTTGAAAGAGAATCAGATGATAAGCTACGCCCCGGTTTTACCCAAATGCAGGAGGCTGTTCCTTCTTCATTCAGCCTGCTCTTCAGCTCATATAACGAAGCACTTTCACGCGACTGGTGGAGAGTGTCGAAATGCATAGAGCGCTTAAAACCTGTTAACCTTGGAGGTGGTGCAATTGGTACCGGCCTGGCGGTTCCAAGATTTTTTATTATGCAGGTGGTAAATGAATTACGTGACCTTACCGGTCTTCCGGTTTCACACAGCGAAAATCTCTCCGATACCACCTCGAACCTTGATAAATGGGTTGAGGTGCATGCCATCCTGAAGGCTCTGTCGGTAAATCTCGAGAAGATGGTTTCAGATCTGCGTCTGCTTGCTTCAGATATAGGGGTAAAGAGTATTACAATTCCCAAAAAACAGATAGGCAGTTCAATAATGCCGGGAAAGATCAATCCGGTTATCCCTGAATTCGTTATATCCGCTTCTCACAGGGTGTACTCAAATGATATTCTTATCAGTTCACTTTGCAGCCAGGGATGCCTGGAATTAAATGCTTACCTGCCCGTTATAGGATCAGCAGTACTTGAAAGCATCAGCCTGCTTATCTCTTCATGCAAAACTGCTGAATTTAACCTCATTGACGGACTGATAGTCAATGAAAGCACAGGATATTATTCACTGATTCACAGTCCTTCAGTTACAACTGCGCTAACACCATATATCGGATATCATAAATCGGCGGAACTGGCTAAGTTGATGAAGGAGAAAAATCTGGACATTTTCGAAGCAAACACTATTCTGAATATTGTTGAGGAAGTCAGACTGAAAGAGGTCCTTCAGCCGGGTAATCTTTTAAAACTCGGTTTTTCCCTGGAGGATTTGAAATAATATCTCTTTATTAAATTGCTACATTTGCTTAAAATCCATGAACAGATGTCAAAAGGCAGAGACGCAAAGCCTCATATCGGAATTTACGGCCGCCGGAACAACGGAAAGAGCAGCCTGATAAACTGTCTGGCCGGACAGGATATTGCCATTGTATCTGAACAGGCAGGTACAACAACCGATCCGGTAAAAAAGTCTTTTGAAATAACCGGCTTTGGCCCAGTGATCCTTGTTGATACTGCCGGTATTGACGACTCCGGAGAACTCGGACAAAAGAGAGTCGATCGTACAATTAAGACCCTGGATATCATTGATCTTGCATTGCTTATCGTGACTGAAAACTCATGGGGAGAATTTGAAGATGATCTCGTTTCAAGATTCCGCGGACAGGAAATCCCTTTCATAGTAATTCATAACAAATCAGACCTCAGGGAGCCATTACCGGAATTCATTGATAATATAAAAAATATTACAGGGACCGGTCCTTTTGAGTTTTCCGCTTTTGATAAACGTAATTATGAGGAACTCATCAGGCTCATAAAAGATACTATACCTGAATATTCGTATAAAACACCTACCCTCCTTGGCGATCTGATCAGTCATGGCGATATTGTTATTCTTATAACACCGATTGATGTCGAAGCCCCGGCTGGCAGACTTATTCTGCCCCAGGTTCAGGCAATCAGGGATATACTTGACAATGATGCCGTTGCGATTGTTTTAAAGGAACGGGATGTTGATGCTTTCCTGAATAAAACAAAAATCAAACCCAACCTGGCTATTACTGATTCCCAGGTTTTCGTAAAGGCCGATGCCTCAATTCCGAAAAATATACCTCTTACAAGCTTTAGTATAATGCTTGCAAGATTCAAGGGTGACTTTGAAAATTACCTGAAAGGAACTCCAAAAATTTCAGGACTCCGCGATGGTGACAGGGTTCTTCTTCTTGAGTCATGCACGCATCATGTGGCATGCGACGATATTGGAAGAACTAAAATTCCCAGATGGATCACCAGCTTCACAGGAAAAAAGATTGAATTTGATATAGTTGCCGGCCTTGATGCCCTTCCCCGTCCGGTTTCCGATTATTCTCTGGTGATCCAGTGCGGCGGATGCATGATAACCCGCAGGCAGCTGCACAACCGTCTTCAGCCGGCAATAAAGGCAGGTATCCCGGTAACGAATTACGGAATGGCAATTGCTTATGTTCAGGGAATTTATAACAGGGCAATCGCCCCGTTTACCCAGATTCCATTGAATGAAAATAATTATCTTTAATGGTTGTTTACCACTCCCCAACCCCTCCGCTGAGGCTACCATTTTTACACATCTCTCTTTTTTTAGCCCTGTC
>CAYPKL010000319.1:0-5925 GCA_964411285.1 uncultured Rikenellaceae bacterium | reverse complement strand
GTATTTATTTATCTTGGAATCCCTTTCATTGCTGGTTTTCTGACAAGGTTTATCCTGATAAGAGTCAAAAGTAAGGAGTGGTATCAAACAAAGTTCATTCCCAGGATTAGCCCCATTACTCTTATTGCATTACTATTCACGATTATAGTAATGTTCTCTTTAAAAGGTGAATACATAGTGAAATTACCATTAGATGTCTTAAAAATCGCCATACCTCTCATAATTTATTTTGTAATTATGTTTATGTTCTCCTTTTTTATGAGCAGGAAAGCAGGTGCGACTTATGGACAAACTGCAACACTTTCTTTTACAGCAGCAAGCAATAACTTTGAACTTGCAATAGCAGTTGCAATAGCGGTTTTCGGTATAAGTTCGGGGGAAGCATTTGCTGCTGTAATTGGCCCACTGGTAGAGGTACCAGTCATGATTGGACTGGTCAATGTTGCTTTAAATTTCAAACGAAAGTATTTTATTTCAGAAGTAAACTAAGTAATTGATCTATAGGTTTGTGAAAATTGAAGTTTCAGCTGGTATAACATCAAAATATCTTTAAGCTGGTTGCAACTCTCCCAATCTCCTGCAACTAATATTTCTTCCGATTAACCGGCAATCTCGTTATATTTGCACCTCATTTTACTATTGCAACCAGGTAAGCTATGGATAAAGAAGAGTTAGTACCGATACTTGAAAAACAGAGGAAATTTTTTGCATCAGGTAAAACACTTGATATAGATTACAGACTCGGGAACCTGAAAAAACTGAGATCGCTGATCCTCAGTCATGAAGACGAGCTGAATGATGCTCTCCATAAGGATTTCCACAAGCCTTATTTTGAGGTTCTTGGAACGGAATCAAGGTTTACTGTTGCCGAGATCAGCATGATGATACGCAACCTTAAAAAATGGTCAGGCAGACAAAGAGTCAGAACTTCCCTTGCTAATATCCCTGCCCGAAGTTATATCCTGCAACAGCCATACGGACAGGTGCTTATCCTCTCTCCCTGGAATTACCCTTTCCAGTTATCAATGATACCGGCAATGAGCGCACTTGCGGCAGGAAACTGCGTAGTATTGAAAGTCTCACAAAAGGTCCCGAATACATTAGAGGTCATATCAAAGATAATCAGCCATTTCCCTAAAGAACTGATTGTACTTGTTAAAGGAGAACACTCACTGAGCGATTATCTTCTGAATTTCCCGTTTGACTATATATTCTTCACCGGGAGTCCGGCCGTTGGAAAGAAGGTAATGACAAAAGCGGCTGAGAACCTGACTCCTGTCACACTCGAGCTTGGCGGCAAAAATCCATGTGTTGTTGCTGCCGATGCAAAGCTCGGTTATGCGGCAAAAAGGATAGCTTCCGGAAAATTCATAAATGCCGGCCAGACATGCATAGCTCCCGACTATCTGCTTATTGATCATAAGGTTAAGGACCGGTTCCTTGAACTTCTCGTTAAAGAAATAAAATCATTCTATGGTGATGATCCGGCTGTAAGCGCAGATTATTGCCGTATTGTAAATTCCGAAAAGACCCTAAGAATGGAATCATTCCTGAAAAACGGGAACATCATTACCGGAGGCATCACAGATCCTGAGAAATGCTATGTTGCACCCACAATAATTACCGGTGTTAAGCCTGAGGATCCGGTCATGCAGGAGGAGATATTCGGCCCGGTTCTGCCTGTGATCACATTCACTGATTTCGACGAAGTTTATTCTGTCATCAACAGACACCCGAAGTCGCTGGCGGCCTATATTTTCACGACAAGCAAAAAGCTTTCAGGGGAGTTCCTGTTAAAAACGCAGAGCGGCTCCGTAGCCGTGAACGATACGGTTATGCAGATCGCATCGCCGCACCTGCCTTTTGGGGGGATCGGGCCTAGCGGAATGGGAAGGTATCACGGGAGGAAGTCATTCGAGACATTCTCAAACATGAGATCGGTCATGGAAAAATCGAATCTGATCGATATTCCTGTGCGCTACCCGCCCTATACATCCTTCAAAGAGAAAATGCTCAGACTTTTAATGAGATAATTAACTTTTCAGACCTTAATCCGGTCGGGGTACTAAAAAAAGAGCGAAAGCGGGCAAGATAACTCTTTTCCTTTCTGAAGCTTTTATTTCTGACATTTCTGGTAAAAAAGCAGTTTGTTATTTAAGTTTGTCCATTAAACAATTTAAATACGGATGAACAGATCCGAAAACAGGCCAGATGCGGGTACGGGGGAAAAAACCGGATTGTTCAGTGTGCTCCGGCCTTACTGGGGAATAGTGATCATTCTGATTATAATGGCCCTGGCAGGAAGTGCAATAAACCTGTTTATTCCGAAAATTATTGCGCGAGGCATAGATGCCTTCTCTGATAACAGGTTCAGGGCAGGAACAGTTATTTCCGAATTTCTGGTCGCTGCAGCAGGGATCTTTATTTTCACCTTTCTTCAGGGTGTATTACAAACCCTTACCGGAGAGAGAGTCGCAAAGGATTTACGTAACAGTCTGGCGGAAAAACTGTCTCATCAAACCTTCACTTTTATTATAAAGTCAAATCCATCGAAGCTTCTTACAAACATGACATCTGACATGGACTCGGTAAAAATGTTTGTTGCACAGGCTTTTGTCACAATCATCTCTTCACTTTTTGTTATTATCGGGGCATCAGTCCTGCTGATAATGATAAACTGGAAACTGGCCCTGGCTGTTCTTTTCATAGTTCCTGTCATTGCCATAGCTTTTATAATTGTCTTCCGGAAGGTAAGGGTGATCTTTAAAAAAAGCAGGGAAGTAATCGATGGCCTTAACAGGATAATAAATGAAAGCATTCTTGGCGCCGCTCTCATAAGGGTCCTTAACTCACAGCAACCGGAAAACCAGAAATTCCTTGAAAAAAACATGGAATCGCGCGACCTTGGATTATCGATAGTACGGTTATTTTCCGTCCTGATACCCATAATCATGTTCGTCTCAAACGTGGCTGTGGTAATAATTCTGGCTCTCGGAGGACATTTTGTTGTTGGCGGATCACTTACCCTGGGCAGCTTTGCCGCATTCAACAGCTATCTGGTAATGCTCATCTTCCCGGTAATGATGATAGGTTTCATGAGCAATATTATTGCAGCCGCCACGGCATCATACAGGAGAATAAATCAGGTTCTTGATGAACCTCCACCACCTGAAAGCGGGACAGTCAGTTCCGGAATAAGAGGAGAAATAACACTTAAAAACGTATCCCTGAGCTACGGCAGGAAACCTGTGCTGAAAAATATCTCTTTCTCTGTTAATGCAGGCAGCAGGACTGCCATCATCGGGCCTACTGCAGCCGGGAAAAGTCAGCTGCTCCTCCTTCTGGCAAATATTGTTCCTTCTGATTCAGGTAGTCTGGAATTCGACAATATCTCAATTGAAAAATATACGAGGGAGGTTTTTCACAGACATATAGGTTTCGTTTTTCAGGAAAGTATAATATTCAACATGAAACTGAGGGAAAACCTTGCATTCAGTGACAATGTTACAGAAGAGTCACTACAGAAAGCAATCGAGACTGCTGAGCTGACTGATTTTATTGAATCACTTCCGGAGAAACTTGATACTGTGGTTGCTGAAAGGGGAACGAGCCTTTCAGGAGGGGAGAAACAAAGGATAATGCTCGCACGGGCACTGGCCATAAATCCGACAATACTGCTTCTCGACGACTTTACATCAAGAGTTGACAGGCAAACAGAGAATAAAATCCTGTGCAACATCCAGAATAATTACCCGGGAATGACACTGCTCTCCGTTACCCAGAAAATTGCACCGGTAAGACATTTTGACCAGATAATACTCCTGATGGAAGGAGAAATAATAGCGTCCGGTAAACACAAGGATTTATTAGAGAGTTCACCTGAATATATACAGATTTACAATTCACAGCGAAGTACTCATCATTATGAATTATAATCTGAATCAGTCACCGGAAAAAACTACCGGGAAACTCCCGGT
Source organism: uncultured Rikenellaceae bacterium (assembly GCA_964411285.1). GTDB lineage: Bacteria > Bacteroidota > Bacteroidia > Bacteroidales > VadinHA17 > LD21. The sequence goes on along the minus strand of CAYPKL010000319.1, from coordinate 1,948 downwards.
AATAGCATCCTTAAGGAAACTGATTTCCATTATAAGCGGTGAGCGCCGTAATGTTACAATTGCTTTCGCCGCCATTTTCCTGAATGCGGGATTGACCCTTCTGGGGCCGTATCTGGTTGGTTACACAATTGACACTTATATCCAGGCTAAAAATTATCAGGGAGTGCTTCACTTTGCAGGAATTCTGCTGGTCATGTATATAACTGCATTTATTGTCAACTATGCACAGATGCGGATGATGGGTGGAATAGGCCAGCGGATGCTCTTCAGTCTGCGGAATGCCGTTTTCGGAAAACTGCAGGAACTCCCTCTTGACTTTTTCAATCAGAATAAAGCCGGAGACCTGATATCGCGGATCAATAACGATACCGATAAGGTAAATCAGTTTTTTTCCCAATCGCTTATGCAGTTTATTGGTAGTCTGATAACTATGACAGGTGCTGGGATCATTCTCCTTGTAATAAATCTGCCTTTGGGGCTGGCAGCTCTTTCGCCTGCTTTTATCCTGTGGATACTCACAAAAAGTATCTCCCCATGGATCAGGAAAAGGAATGAAGAGAGCCTTAACAGCCTTGGCAGCCTGTCAGCAGAGATTCAGGAGAGCCTTGCAAATTTCAAAGTTGTCATTGCCTTTAACCGGCGTGACTATTTCCGAAAACGATTCGCTGAGGTGAACAGGGAAAATTACAAAAGATCCGTTCAGGCAGGTATTGCAAATAACATACTGTCACCCGTTTATACATTTGCATCAAATATCGGACAGCTGATTGTGCTTGCTTTTGGCATATGGCTGATTATCAGAGGTAATTTTACAGTCGGTCTGCTGATAAGCTTCATTGCTTATATCTCAAATTTCTACAATCCACTGCGGCAGATAGCTGCCCTGTGGGCCAACTTTCAAATGGCGCTGGCAGCATGGGACAGGATCTCATTTCTCCTCTCCCTTGAAAACAATCTCCTCATAGTCAAGGATCAGGTGAAGGTAAAAAGTAAATCCTTAATTCATTTCAGGGATGTCTCATTTTCGTATCCTGACGGGAAAGAAGTATTGCATGAGGTCAGCTTCGAGCTGCAAAGAGGCAGGACTTATGCTTTCGTTGGACCTACAGGCGGAGGTAAGACAACAACAGCTTCCCTGACAACCAGGCTCTATGATGCAACGAAAGGCACAATACTTCTTGAGGGCAGGGATATCAGGTCGTACACACCCTGCGAACGGGCTTCGAAAATAGGGTTTATACTCCAGGAACCTTTGCTGTTCTCTGGTACTGTCCGTGATAATATATTGTACGGCAATCCGGAATGCTCAGGCCTTACAATTGATCAGCTGGAAAATGCGCTGGAAGGTTCACACCTCAAAAGTCTGCTTAAACGGTTTGACAAGGGACTGGACACACCCGTTCAGACCTCCGGAGAAGGGATCAGCCTTGGCCAGAAGCAGATAATTGCTTTTATGAGGGCAATCCTTCGCAAGCCTGAGCTTCTAATACTTGATGAAGCAACAGCCAACATTGACACCGTAACAGAACAACAACTCGAGGCAATTCTGAATAATCTTCCCGAGTCGACTACAAAGGTCATAATTGCCCATCGTCTTAATACCATTGAAAATGCTGATGAGATCTTCTTCGTTAATTCAGGTAAAATAATTGCAGCAGGGTCATTCAATGAAGCCCTTGAGCTGTTAATGCAAGGCAGGGTGGAAAGCTGAAAATTTGATCTTCGGTCTTAAGACTTTCAGACAGCAACAATCCCATACTCCAAAACTGGTTTTTCAGCAAAGATCCAACCAGTGATCTTCCTCCTGGCTTTTAGCCTCTTCCTACCTCATTCAGGAACAACCTTTGTGTATACATCATTTTATGGAATTGCTTTTTTGTAACTAAGTGTATTTTTTGATCCCGATTATAAAGGATGGTCTGTATTTGTAGTCAATATTTGATATTGT
>CAYPKL010000318.1:0-11661 GCA_964411285.1 uncultured Rikenellaceae bacterium | reverse complement strand
AATCCGTCCTTCGCATCAATAATATTTCCAACTGCAAAATTTACAAGTCCGTAATAATAATTAGCCGCGCCGTCGTGAGTGTCTATACTTAAAGCTTTCTTTACCAGATCGAGAGCCTCGGAATACATCATATTCCGATACTTCAATTCTGCCATTTTGATCAAAGCGGGAAGATAATTATGGTCAACCTCAAGTGAAGCCTTCAGTTTGATCTCTGCAAGCGGATACATTTTCTGATCCATTGCTTCCTTCCCTCTGATATACAAACCATAAGCACTGTTCCAGTTAAAATCAGCCGGTGCCTCAACCGGTCTGCTCAGCACATTAAAGTCAGGATCGGAGTGGTAAACAAGCTTATTTGTTCCCAAAGCAACTACAAGGTTTTTTTCATTACCATTGAATTTCACTGAATCCCTGAAGGTTACCATTGGAGAAAAATGAAGCTTCCTGCTGTAAATTACATTACTTCCCTCCCTCACTTCAAGAGTATCATCAATAACCTGAACCGGACTAAAAAATAATTTCAGATATCCATTTTCATTTTTAACATTGAGGGCACCGAAGTCATTAGCCTCCACAAACCCTTTTGTTTTTAAAACAGGAAAAAAATATTCAGTCCAGATATCAGTTCCATAAGGTGCAAAGCCGAGGTGCTTAAAAGGAGTTAAGGTTGCACCGGAACTATTCTGGTTAAACAACCTGCCCGACTGCATTTCCACGTATTGTCCATCCGTATCGGTCAGCAGGTTCTCCCAGATCATTCCCTGTCTCGACAGGCCCCATATCCAGATCTTCTTGCCGGCTTTATCATCATGAGTACCATAGCGAGCCATTCCGAAGTCGTCATCATGCCAGTATCCACCGAAGAAATCTGTGTACTTGCCAAAGACATGATATGATTTATATCCCCCGAAATTGTTGGATTCATAAAAAGAGATGTTCTTACCGTTTTCATCATTTACCGGCCAGCTGGCATATTCACCGCCATGGCCGATATAAGAGGTTCCCGGATAAATGAATTCAAGATTGCCTCCGGCTTTGTATCCGCCATTCAACCAGTGATAATAAGGCTGATTTATTGGTGTTGAGTTGTACCAGAACGTACGGGTAATGAAATATGCTTTGTCTTTTGGGAGTATGACCTCCAGCCTCCAGTTGCTTCTGGTTAAAAGATCAAGAACTCCGACAATGCAACTTATGCTGCCATCGTCGTTTTTCCTTACAAGATAATCCACCGGCGTAGCACAATTTGGCGTATGTCCGATGATCCCGTAGTTGAGCTCAAGTCCTCCGCTGGTATAAGGCCCCCGCATGGCGACATCGCGGAACTTTACAGTATGATTATAATAAATAAAAGGCCGGTTGGTTGATTTCTCTATTGCGGTCCAAATTTTGCCTCCCACCTCCGGAAGGATCATGACGCTGATGTAATCATTCTCAAGTTCAACAACTTTCCATGCTTTCCGGACCGGTTTATCCGTAAATCCGTCGTATCTGAAATACGGATACAGAGAGGTCATTACAGGAATGGGATTTGGATCGGAATAGGGATAGGTTGTGAATATCTTTTCATATTCCTTCACGGTTGCCACCTGCGCCTGTGTAATTACGGAAGAAACAAACAGGAGCAGGAAAAGGCTTATGACAGCCAGCCGGGGTTTCAATAATGATTCAGCCATTTATTGTGTATTTACAGATTAGAAGTTTTTTGTGTTAAGATAGCTAATTTAGCTAAGTTGAAGTGTTAATTGTTTAGCGTTTAGCGTTTAGCGTTTAGCGTTTAGCGTTTAATGTCTGAAAAAGAAAGAGAATCTGCTGCATCAATTCAGTGACCGGTGAACATCTGTTCATAATGTGGTGAAGGGTCGAAAATGCCGCCGCCGCTTTCATAGAATTCCTGATTAAGCTCATAAACGCCTTTCCTGGTTTTAACCCACTGGGCATCTTTTGCAGGATGATAGCCAAGCATGGTTTCCCAGTTCCTGTAGTTCTGGTGACCATTGCTTTCAACAAGTCCCAGATCACCAAGCCCGGGGAATGCACCAAGCCTCGCCGCAACGTTTTTATTCCATTCAACGAGGATAGGATTGACTGTGAGATCGGCACAAAAACAGGGTATCGAGTGTTCGTAAGCAGCCTGAGCTATTTTAAGTGTCATGCTCAGAGTTTTGGCAATTGCCTTAAGCGCTATTGCCTTGTACCCCATTTCAATTCGTTTAACGGCATCTTCAGCAGTATGAGCACTTTCATCAGAAGCAAGACGAACAGGAATATCAGTCACATCTATTTCTGCTTCTTCGGGAAAAGGTTCCTCAATAATCGCTATCTGGTCGAAAGCGCCGATAGCTTTTGCGTGGTCAAGAAGCTTAAGCAGGGTTGATTTCTTTTCATACCGTCCGTTGGCATCAAAATAATATGGTAATTTGCCGTCTTTTGAATAAGATGTCCTTATATTGCTAATAGCCTGATGGATAGCAGACAGTCTTGCCTTGTCCTTTTCAAGCATCTCTTCCTGGGTGCCGGGTTGCCCTATCTTGATCTTCATAAAGAAATAACCCTGTTCCGCGGCAGCACTTATTTCCTCTATCGGAACAGTATATGCCATTAACGGGATACCTGCAACCCTGGCATGCCGGTGCGATAACGCCGGTTTATACCGGGCAGGTATCATATCATCAAAGGTGGCAAGATCATTCTCCTTTTTAAATAATAACCAGGCGGCATTATCTACCGCTACCAATGCATTTAAGGCAAATGTCTTTCTTAAATCGGGTTTTGAAGTGATCGTCTTTCCGAATTCATAGATCTCAGGATATAAAGAATCGAGGAGACCGACAGGGTCTGTATAGCTCTGGCCATTTATTATCTGCATTGCTCTTTCTGTCATTGCATACATAAGTGCATTCCCGCCGCTTTCGGAATGAGACGCGAATACATTGGCATCAGACCACAGCACGCTTTGTGAACACAACCCAATACTGTGAGAGCCTGAATCGCTTTCAAGATAAGCCACAGACTGCCAGATTTCTGACATATAACCACCCTTAAAACCAAAAGGACGGATCAGTGGTTCACGCTCAAAATTGGCATTGACCTTAGATATTTTTATTGTTTTCCGGACTTCTGCTGCGGTATCATTAAGGACAATATTCAGAGGACTTCCGGCAAGTGCAGCTCCTGCAGCCGTTATTGTTGTAATGAATTCCCTTCTGTTCTGCTTCATAATCAGATTATTTAAAGTTTCCAGGGGCTGCGGTATTCATATTGCAAAAGTTTGTTGGCGGCTTCACTATTCGTAAATCTTTCCTTTACCTGATCCCATTGCAGCCTTTCCTGTGTGGCAAGAGCAATGTTGGCAAGGTGTGCAAATGAGGTGGAACGATGACCATCTTCAAGTGTACAGAAAGGTTTCTGACGTGTCCTGATACAATCGAGGAAGTTTCTTATTAACCCTGAAGTACTGTCGGCGCTGCTTCCGTCGTCGAGAATCTTGCTCGGATTTTTGAATTCCTCTTCATCTGTCAGTTTGTCCCATGTTTGAAACTGTCCTCTTGTTGCAGGAATTATTCTGTATCCGCGTTCATTTGCATAAAGATTGCCTTTGGTTCCACGCAATTCGAGTTCCCCGTAAGGGAACAATTCGCCGCTGGTGGCTTCAAATATTGAAAAAGAAATGATCTTCTTTGATGCAAATTCAAACGTTACCTGCATTGTATCTGCAATATCCGCATCATGATCTAAAACATACTTTCCACCATGCGCTGTTATGACTGACGGGGCGGTTTCACCCATAAGCCACCTTATTGCATCCATATAATGAACGCCCCAGTTCCCCATCTGGCTTGAATAATGGCTCCACCATCTGAACATATAAGGAGCGATATTGTACTGATACGGCTGGTATTGGCGGGGTCCCAGCCACATGTCCCAGTCAAAATCCTTTGGAGGCTGTTCCGGTTTGAGCTTCCCAATCCCGTCAGGAGCCATATTGCTTATTCTGGCAGCACGTGCGACTGAAACTTTTCCAATCTTCCCTGCCGGTATCTCCCTGGCAAGTTTCTGAAATACAACGTTGCCGCGTCGGTTTAAGCCAACAGCAACGATGCAGCCGCTTTTCTCCTGAGCTTCAACCATTTTCCTGCCTTCAACCAGAGTGTTGGTAAGAGGTTTCTCAACATAAATATCTTTGCCCGCACCGATGGCATCAATTACCTGCAAAGCATGCCAGTGGTCGGGAGTGGCAATACAGACTGCATCAATATCCTTATTTTCAAGAAGCCTGCGATAATCATTGTAGGTAACAGGTCGCTTTGTAAACTTCTCTCCCATCAATGGTATCTGTCCGGGCATTACCGAAAGGTAACGCTTGTCAACTTTGCTACGGTCGCGCAGGAGATAGGGTTCATAAATATCGCAAAGTGCGGCAACTTCCATGTCGGGCTGGTCCATAAACAGCTTTAATAACTGAGATCCCCTGTTACCTATTCCGATAAAACCCATCCTGATCTTTTCATTTGCACCGGCAACACGGTTGTAATTGACAGCATTCAAGGTAGTTGCTCCCAATGAAAGTCCGGCGGTAACCATACCGGTACTGTAAATGAATTCCCGGCGTGTAGTTGTTTGTTTTCTTTTCATCAGTATATAATTTAATTTTAATGGTATGATACAACCCGAATAGTTCTCTTGAATGAAACAGGGTATCCCCCTGATGTAATTCCCTGTATGTTAATTTCATAATCGGACTTTAAGTCACCGGACCAAAATTCAACCTTCATACTTTTGTCGTTGTCGTATTTAACAGATGGATTCCAGTAAAGGGTATTTCTGAAATCCGGGACACGGCTCTCCCTCATTTCTGCAGTCGAATATTCTGGTGTGCAGAAGTCATTCACCTTATCGGCCACCTTATATGATAATCTGATCGCATAATCCGGCAGGCTGAAGTTGCTGAAGTCTCCTGCTCTTGTTACAACGTTGACAATTCCAAAAAACATATAATCACCCACATAATACATTTCTTTTATTACATCAATCCTTTCAACTATATCCGGATCAAGTTCCGCAATAATTGAAGGGTCCTCTATAATCACTCCGTCGACCATTATCACAGGAGGTCCTTCCTGTACCGTATTATAATCCTGATCCAATAGTTTTATCTCCCAGTCCGATTTCTTTTTCCTGATGGCAACTCCCGGGACAAGTTCAAAAAAGACTTCCTGCATTACCGGTAATTTAATATAATCATCCATAAATAACTCAATATCAGGCTTCCCATAGAACCTCTTTGCCTGAACCGGCACCTCTTCTCCTGCAGGCTGCCTTTTTGAATCACTTATACCATAAATCTTTCTCACCTGGTAGTTAACAGTCATTTCGGAAAGATATGGTTTCAATTCTCCTGAAGATTGTATATTTTTTAATCCTGCTTCAGCTTTCAGCTCAGTAAAAGATGATTTCAACCTGATGCTTTTATTGGTTGCTGGTTTGTCAGGCTGGATAATTATGTCATTCATCTTCTCATTTATTGGCAAACTGAATGAGAAGTCGCCGTTATTATCAGTTCTTGCATACTGAAATATGGCGCTCTTACCAGGGGTCGAGAGAAGAAGGTACTCGTCAGCCAACGGCTTTTGAGATCGCCTGTCGATCAGTTTTCCATAGAGAAAATGATTCTCTTTTTCCCTGCCATATTTTATTACCGGTGAATGCCCTGATAAAACAGAGTCCCAGTTAATCCAATTGCTTTGCAAAACTGAAAGATATTTTTCCAAAATGCCGGCAGGTAATTTATCCGGATTTGAATTGCCAACCTCATCAGGTACAGTTCCAAACTCCGATCCCAGGATCATATAGTCAGTCAGATCAGTGCTTATACTGTCAGATGCGGTTGCAACAGATATGCTGATACACGAAGTATCGCGAGGTGATGAAGATATGTTCCTGAAAGCGACTTCAAACGAAACTTTTTCTCTCGGGCTTACAATGTCTGTTGCAGAAACAGTAATTAAAGGGTGATTCACAGATGGGGTATAAATATATCTTTCGGCGACAGGTTTGCCGGAGGAGCTAAAAACTGTTATCTGATTAATCCCGGAGGTTAATACTCTTTTTGGAATTTTCAATCCGGCATGGCTGTTTTCCAGGGTAACCATTTTCTTATAGTTTACATTACCACGAGTCTGGATGAAAAGATAGCAGTATGAATCCCGTGACGAGGTATTAACTGTTTTATCATCGATATTCAGGTCAAGTGTATCGGGTGGTTGATTATTGACCTCCAGTTCAAATCCTGCTTTTCCTGCCTTTAAACCTGAATCGGAATAAAAATCATTAATTTCTTCCTTGCTACCAGAAGTAATGTTGATTCTTTGCGCATTAAGGGCATTATATACAATTATTTTTTGCAGGAAAAAGTTTGAAGGAAGAAAATTTTTCATCCAGTTGGTATAAGACCTGATTGTATAAATGCCGGAACTTAATGTATCAGGGAGGACAATCTGGCCCGGACCATTTCCATTATCTATTTTTATCCGTTTCTGAATTACTGGGATTTTACGCTCGTTAAGAATTTCGAAATATGCCAACCTGCTTTCAACCGACAGCTTATTACTCTGTCTGTCAACTAAATAAATTTTAAACCATATACTTTCGCCGGCTATGTATTCTTTCCTGTCGGTATGAATAAAAATCTCCTCTCTTGGATATTCAGTGCAGAACTTCTGTAGTTTGAAAACCAGTGAATCCAAAAAACTGATTTGTTCCTGACTCATGGTATTCAATGAAAAGAGCCAGAAAAAAAGCAGGATGCCGGCAGGTTTTATATGTTTAGTCAAGTTCTTCATCTGAACATTTCACTTTTTTCTTCATTCCAGAAGGCAGGTTCAGTTGTGGAACCCCTTACTGTACAGTCAGCGCAGCCCTTATGCACGGTAATCACTCTGAAAGGAGGTCTGGCAATAGGATTTTCCTCGATAATCCAGGTCAATTCATTAAGATAAGGGATTGGTCCGCTCCCAAAAATTGTATCTGAAGCGCATTCTTTATAAGGATTGACCAGACCAGAGAAAGTTTCATCGATAAATATTCTTTTTGATGTAACGGATGAAACACTAAAGTAACCCAGAACTTTTTCGGCCGGAGCTTCAATGCAATTTATATTACCCTGGATAGAGGAAGGTGTAATATCATAAAGACTTCCAACATTTTCTGTAACATTCTTAAGCTTCTCCCAATAGTTGAATTCATCTTCATTCAGGGAATACTGGTTAACAAGAATACTGTATCTTAATGCAAGTCGGTCCGTCTCATTTGAAATATAATTTAAAGGATACCTGTCTATTCTGTCTTCTGCCAGAACAGATGTATTCTTAATATTAATTACATCCGAATTATTTGTTATCCAGCAGATACGGTTAGGAACAAAGTATGGAAGTATGAATTTCCATGTTTCGGAAAAACTCCACCTGTAGAATTTGCATTGGTTTTCCTGATCGTGAGTATTCAGATAAATCTGGCATCCCTCTTTAAGTTGTGTATCCTCTCCTGCTTCTGCAATAATAACTTTCTCATAATAGAGACTGTCAATAGGGGGCACCGGTTTCATTTCAGTCGCTACTGATTCATAGGAATAGTGATTTGAGGTGGCATTATTTGTCTGAATATGTAAAATATATTTTCGTCCGATAACACCAGTGAAAGCCGCTGAATCCGTCATATATATACCAGCCTTTGATTCACTAAGCATGAATGAATTACCCACGTCATCAGTAATTGTAACTTTGCAGCCCTTTAAAGGATTTTTAACTGAACTTTTTCCAATCGGAAGTGATTTCGACAATTTGATTGTATTCTGACCCGGACGGTTTGTTATCAAACCTTCAACCACAATCAGCTCCTGGTTTTCATCTGTTTCAGGTATAAATTGGGTTATGCAGCCGGCAATCAACAAAAAGAACAGAGCAAATAAATTATATATTTTTATTTTCATAGCTTTTAAAAATCAAAATTAAAGCTAATGGAAGGTATTGCCTGTCCAAAAACAGAAAGTTTATATCCTTTAATCTGATTATTTTCATTTTTAAAATAGACTGAATAAACATTTTGCCTCCCAAGCAGGTTGTATACAGAAAATATCCAGTGAGGATTAGCCAGTTTATGTGACCGCAGGTTTCCGCTGAATATAAGGGAAACATCAAGCCTCATATAATCAGGTATCCTGTATTTATTTCTGTCAGAATAGTTAATCAGAAGCATATCTCCCATATAATATGTCGAAACCGGATAAGTAATAGGTCGGCCAGTACTCCATGTATAGTTTGAAGAGAAGCTTAACCTCCTGGAAAAAAGATAGCTCAGAGTAACCGCAAGGTCGTTGGGTTTATCAAAGCTGGCCGGGAACCATTCATTCCTGTTAATAATTTCGTCAGGGAAAGTGCCTGAGCTTTTAAGGAAAGTTCTGGAGTAGGTGTAACCAATGCTCCATCGCAATTTGCCATCGCCCTTTTTTATCAGCAATTCCATTCCGTATGCTTTGCCTCTGACATTTACAAGATCTTCCACAATGCTTTCATTCATAATAAGTTTCGTTCCTCCCTTAAAATCAACCATATTTTTAATCTGCTTGTAATAGACCTCAACTGATGTTTCCAGACCATTGTTGAAAAGCATCTGATAGAAACCCAGGGCATACTGATCACCTGTTTGCGGCTTTAAATAGTAATCACTTAATTTCCAGGTATCTGTAGGAGATATTGAAGTCGTATTCGATAACAGGTGAAGATACTGACGTGTCCTGTTATAGTTTATCTTGAATGAACTCTTTGATGATGTTCTGAAATTTAATGAAATGCGGAATTCCGGTCCAGCATAATTTTTATATATTTTATTCCTGTTGAATTGAATCGTATCTGTTACCGATGATCCGCTTTTTGACCAGGCCGGATCATAAACAGAATAAGTCTTTGGTCCGATTGCATGAAATGATGAAATTCTGATTCCTGCATTTATTGATATAAACTCAGTCAGAACGAATTTATCATCAATATAAATTCCGGTTTCGAGGGCTCTTTCTCTTTCAAGAACTTTTGACACCACCAGCGAAGAATCGCCCGACGGAACGTAGCTTCCGGGCAATACCAGATAATGCGTCAGGTCGATACCATAATTTATTTCATTTCTTCCCTGGTACCAATTGAAATCTGCTTTAAATCCCGTGCTGTTAATTTTATGAGCAAGCACGAAAGCTTCCGTTGCCACGCTCTTACCTGAAATTTCATAATTATAGTTGCTGTTATTCAATGAAATAACAGAAAACAACCTGCTATTAAAGAAATGACGCCATCTTAGCGCCTGGATATTATTATCATAGCTGTACAGTGTATCAGAATTGAATCTGAATGCATCGTGGCTCATATAGGAAGAAAAGTCAATCCGGTTATTTTTATTAAAATCGTAAGTGATCCTGCCATTAAGGTCATAAAATGAAGCGCTGCTCTTTTTAAGTGAAGCATTGTCAATAAGTTTGAACACCCAGTCTGAATATGTTGTCCTGCCTGTAAGAATAAAAGTACATGTGTCTTTTTTAAGAGGTCCCTCTATCATCAGATGGGTTGTTATAGGGCTTATGCCGGCGTTACCGTTAAATTCCTTTCTGTTGCCTTCCCTTGAGGTTATATCAAGCACCGAAGATATCCTTCCACCATACCTTGACGGAATTCCACCCTTGTACAAAGTAACATCTTTAATAATGTCGGAATTAACTGCTGAGAAGAAGCCAAAAAAATGAGAGGAATTATAAACCGGCGAACCGTATAAAAGTATAAGGTTCTGATCTGAAGATCCTCCTCTTACGTTAAAACCTGCGGAGCCCTCTCCCACTGTTTGTACCCCAGGGATCAGAAGAACACTTTTAATAATATCGGATTCTCCCATTGAGGTCGGCATCAACCGGAAGGAAGATATATTGATCTTTTCAACTCCAACCTCATACCTTTGGAGAGTCATGTTTTTCTGTGCAGAAACAACCGTCTCCTTCAAAGGGATAAGCATACTGTTCATTTCAACATTAAAATCGCCCGATCCGTGGAGATTAATATTAACCTGCTTTTCTTTCATCCCTATAAAAGAAAAGTTAAGCAGGTATGAACCCCTTGGAAGTGAAAGGGAATAAAAGCCATAATCATTTGAAGTAGTTCCTTTGAGCAGCTTCTGAACAAGAATTGTAGCGCCGGCTACAGGTTCCCGTGTGTCTCTGTTTGTAATGTATCCTGAAATAATTGCCGGACCTGGTTTGTTTCTGTCAGATTGATTTCCTATTTCAAAAAACGAATTGCCCGACAATTCCTGTTTAGTGTTTGCTTCATAGTAATCTGTTGGAGCTATGAAGTTTTTATCCTCAGATATAATATTGCCCGGCAATTTTACAGCAAAATTTTTTGTTATAACAACATTCCCGGACTTATCAATAAAATAGAAGAGAGATTTTTCACTGAACAATTTATCAAGCATCTCAGGGAGGAGAACTACTCCCGGATAATTACCCGGATGAAGGTCTTTTACCCAATCTTCCGTATAAAAGAATCGCAGGTCGTACTGATTCTCAGCCTTAATGACAAAATCGGTGAAAGTCTGATCGTGATAGTCCCAGTTAATTTTAAGTTCCTCCTGCGCAATAAGTGTATGGGAAAAGAATAAAACAATTGCAAGAAAAACAATTTTCAATTTCATGATATAACTTCTATGGCAGGAGACTATTATAGTATTTAACCACCGGTACAAAACTCGACGGATACTTTCTTGATATTTTTATTCTGTTGCTTTTCGTATAGTTTCTGACGAGCTGCTTCTTGTCGGTCAATATCTTTAGAAGGTCTTTTTTATTACTCACAGGATAAAAAACAGTATCCTTAAGCAAATAAATCTTCTGAAGCTGATTAAACTTATAATATACTTCATCGCCGGAGTTCTGGAGTATCTCTTTTCTATATCTGACAAGAAGTGAAATATTCCCATGATACAAAACATTAACATATCCGGAGAAGGGGGCAGCCCTGGTTGTATCCATCCTTTGAAATAAATATGTTTCAGCTCCCGGGGTAATTGTGAACATGGTGATCATTTCCTTATTCAGCTGAATTATAATTCCGAGCTTATTAATAATCAATATCTCATCATTACATATATCATACTTAAGCATCAGGTTATTGTACAACCTGTTATTTATTGTAACTGTGCCTGGGATAAACTCTTCTGAAAACAGGAACTGGTCTCCACGGACACTGTAATAAAGGTTCCGCCAGGCCCTGCCGTTGTATAGTATCTGTTTTTCAATTGAATCATGCTGTCCGGGGGATCCGGAACAGGATGGCATTACAACCGGAGGTAAGGCGAACAGGCTTAATCCGGAGATAAGAGTCAGAAACAATATCAGAATAAAATAAAACCTGCTCATGAAGAAAATGTCTCAGGTCGCTGCTCTATTTGACAATCGGAGTCAGAATTATATTCCGGTATGACACATTTCCATGGTCTCCCTGAAGATAAACCGGACCTGATGCAAAAACATCGGATAATATTGCGCCTCCTGTGGGACCATAGACCGGCTGATTATCAATTATTTTTATTCCGTTGAGAATAACAGTTGCATGTCTGTCGCAGAGG
>CAYPKL010000317.1:0-3750 GCA_964411285.1 uncultured Rikenellaceae bacterium | reverse complement strand
TATATTTGCCCCGTAATCTATCGGCCGGAACAAATAACCACAGGCGCCAAATGTGTTGTCTACGACAAGCGGAATACCATGCTTCCCGGCAAGTATTGAAAAAGCCTCAAAATCCGGTATATCAAACCCCGGGTTACCAATTGTTTCCACATAAATAGCTTTGGTATTATCATCTATTAGTTCTTCGAACGATTCAGGTTTCAGATCTTTTGCGAATTTTGCTTCAATCCCAAACCCTGCAAAAGTGACTTTGAACTGGTTATGGGTTCCACCGTAAAGAAAAGGTGAAGTGATAAAATTATCTCCATTTCTCAATATGGTCGTAAGGGCAATGAACTGTGCCGCATGTCCGGATGAAACTGCCAGGGCTGCCGCCCCGCCTTCAAGAGCTGCTACTCTTTTTTCAAATACATCCGTCGTCGGATTCATAATACGGGTGTAAATATTACCCGGTTCAGCCAGGTTAAAAAGATCTGCAGCATGTTTTGCATTCTTAAAAACGTATGATGATGTCTGGTACAGAGGAACAGCTCTTGATAAGGTCTCTTTATCCGGCTGGTGGCCTGCATGTACCTGAAGTGTTTCAAATTTATTTTCCCTTGTATTCATTGTGTTAAGTTTTGATTATCAATATTTTCCCTATCTCCATTTTACCCCCCAACCCTTTTACCCTCTGCCCCTTTACCCTCCTATCCTCTTTACCCCCTGCCCCCTAAAGGGGGTTTGAAATCCTAATTTCAGCCCCCCTTCAGGGGGGTTGGGGGGTAAAAGGGGGCAGGGGGTGTTCCTCCCCGGGGAAGTGGGTGAATCCGGTTGATCTGATAAATAAAAAGCTGGTTGCTTCCTGATCAGAATCCTTATCATTCCATGCCCATAGGCACAAACGGCACGATTGAGCTTTTTTGAATCGAATGAATAGTTTTCATTGTTCCCTTGTTAATTTTTATCATCTCCCGCTTTCCCGGGATTAGGTTTTGGCACCTTTAACTGCCTCCTGATAGTTATCATGATTGCAGGTTGGTTGCCAGGGTTTCGCAGAGCCTAATCTCTCCGCCCTTCTTAATAAAAATCAAACACTCTCGATCTAAAGGAATATTTGATTTGTGGGAGCAAATGTATGAATGATTTTTAGAAATGCAAAAAAATAAAGATTTAACTTACTTTTGCTTTATTAAATCACATTATTCATGCGGAATAATTTTACAATTTATAACAGCCTCTCCAGACAGAAAGAAATTTTTAAGCCCCTGCACCCGCCTTTTGTCGGGCTCTATGTCTGCGGCCCCACGGTCTACAGCAATGCCCATCTTGGTCATGCCAGGCCCGCAATAACTTTTGACCTGCTGTTCCGCTATCTTACGCATCTCGGGTACAAGGTAAGATATGTGCGAAATATCACCGATGTGGGACATCTGGAAAACGATGCGGATGAAGGGGAGGATAAGATTGAAAAAGCTGCCCGTCTTGAACATCTTGAACCCATGGAGGTGGTACAGAATTATATGAACACCTATCATACGAATATGGATCAGCTAAATACTCTTAAACCTTCAATTGAACCAAGGGCTTCTGGTCACATTATTGAACAGCAGGAGTTTATTAAGAATCTGCTTGAAAAAGGATTTGCATACGAAGCAAACGGTTCGGTGTATTTTGACGTTAAAAAATATAGTGAAAAATATCATTATGGCAAACTTTCCGGCCGCGTCCTTGAGGACCTGCAGTCAAATACCCGTGATCTGACAGGCCGGGAAGAGAAGCACAATGCTTTTGATTTTGCGCTATGGAAAAAAGCTACACCGGAACACCTGATGAAATGGCCCTCGGGATGGAGCAGTGGATTTCCGGGCTGGCATCTGGAATGCTCTTCGATGAGTACAAAATACCTCGGAGATGTTTTTGATATCCACGGAGGGGGATTGGATCTCTTATTCCCTCACCATGAATGCGAACTTGCCCAATCCACAGCCGCTCTTGGAAAAGAGTCGGTCAGATACTGGATTCACAATAATATGATTACAATCAACGGCCAGAAAATGGCCAGATCGCTTGGAAATTTCATTACCCTTGATCAGCTTTTCATGGGTGATCATCCAATGCTTGAGCAGGCATACACACCTATGACAATAAGGTTCTTTGTGCTTCAGGCTCATTACCGGAGCACAATTGATTTCTCTAATGAAGCTCTTAAAGCAGCAGAGAAGGGATTTCAGAGACTGATGAAAGGGATGGAGACACTTAATAAGCTTGCTCCCTCCGGAGAGTCAACCATCGATATCAGCGACCTTACAAAAAAATGTTATGAGGCTGTCGATGATGATCTTAATAGTCCCATATTACTATCGCATCTTTTTGAAGGAGTGAAATTTATCAATTCTGTTAATGACGGAACTGAAAAATTGAATGCCTCTGATCTTGATTCGCTTAAAAAGCTTTTTAGCACATTTGTCTTTGACATCCTCGGCCTGAAGGATGAAGCAGAGGGTAAAAGTGATGAAAAGCTGACGGGGGATCTGGTTAAGATAATAATTGATCTCCGGCAGGATGCAAAAAACAAGAAGGAATGGGCTGTCTCGGATAGGATTCGAAATGATCTTAAAAATGCAGGAGTTATACTGAAAGATAAGAAAGACGGGGCGGAATGGGAAAGAGAATAACTCTTAATGATCCCCTCGCGGGAGGGGGGCCGAGCGTTATAAAATGATCCTGTGGATCATTTTAGCGAAGGAGCCGGCCTGCAGGGGAGGAATGTGGTGCCAGGGGTGGGGTTTGGTTTTCAGGTTCCCCTCCCTGGAGGGGCCAGGGGTGGGTTGGTTTTCAGGTTCCCCTCCCGGGAGGGGCCAGGGGTGGGTTTTTTAACACTTCTTTATTATGTCAAAAAAACAGAAAATAATTCCATATAACTCCGATCTGAAACAACTTGCCAGTCAGTTAAGAAAAAACATGACTCTCTCTGAAGTCCTGCTCTGGAATGAATTAAAGCAGAAAAACATGCATGGATATGACTTTGACAGGCAACGTCCAATTGATCAATATATAGTAGATTTTTACTGTAAAGAATTAAAGCTGGCAATTGAAATTGATGGGGATACTCATATTTACAGATATGACTATGATGATGAGCGACAGAAAAAGCTGGAAGAGTTGGGAATTCATTTTTTAAGATTTGAGGATATTGAGGTTAAGAAGAATATTTCGAATGTATTAAGAGTTATTGAGGAGTGGATTAATAAGAGGAGACCCACCCCCGGCCCCTCCAGGGAGGGGAGCCATTTGGATAGAGCCTCTGCACATGTAGTTTTACCCACCCCTGGCCCCTCCAGGGAGGGGAGCCCTCTGGATAGAGCCTCTGAACATTTAGCTTTACCTATCTACGACTCTTCCAGGGAGGGGAGCCCAGGTAAATATGTTTCCTCAGTCGTCTCTATCGGCCCCGTTCCCATTGGCGGCTCATACCCCGTTCGTATCCAATCCATGACAAACACCGATACACTCGACACTAAAGCTTCTGTATCCCAATGCATCAGGATCATCGAAGCAGGTGCTGATTTTGTCAGGCTGACCGCCCAGGGAATAAGAGAAGCACAAAACCTGGCCAAAATCAAACATGAATTACATAAAGCAGGGTTCGACACTCCTTTGATAGCCGATATCCATTTCAATGCTGATGCTGCAGAAGTTGCTGCAGGGCTGGTTGAAAAGGTAAGGATCAACCCGGGCAATTATGCCGACAAAAGAGCCTCTTTTATA
>CAYPKL010000316.1:0-3445 GCA_964411285.1 uncultured Rikenellaceae bacterium | reverse complement strand
AATATTTGTAGCAAATAAATTTTGGTAATGAAATACAGAGGTGCAGAGCACCGAAATATTTATATAAAAAAGGGGCATAACGATTATACATTGTGCCCCGAGAATGACCTTATAATGAGCCTTCTATTTCGGCAGGAAGTTCTCCAGCACCCACAGCTCCCAATTATCCTGGCTTTGAGTGAATACCATGCACTTGCCGCTCGGGTGCATAACGAATCCCCAGGTTGGATCAGTGGAAAAATAGAGCTTTTCACCCGGACCGCCCGCCACCGGGAACTGCCAAAGCTCATTGCCCTGCTTGAAGCTGCCAGCTGTTACCAGTACATGCTTTCCGTCCGGCGCCCATATGGGGCCCGAAATGCCACCAGGATAATCGGCTTCTGGAATCCGCCACAACTCCAATTCCTTGCCGGATTGCATATCCAGGATGCCCAGCACATATGATTTGGTAGGTTTGTCTTTCAGAAAATAGACAAACTGGGTTCCGTCGGGCGAGATCTTCATTTCGCGGTAGTATATGCCCTGATGGATGTCTCTCTCCTCGCCAGTCGTGAGGTCTTTGCTCCTGATAATGAATTCATCGGTTTTTTCAGGGGACCGGACCATATAGAAGATCGCTTTGCCGTCAGGGGACCAGTTTAGACTTGGGTCTACCGGATTATTCCCCACAGGGTTCATCACAAGTTGGCTGACTTCACCATTTTCCGGATCGATTGCAAATACGCCGGAGTTCCCGGTCCCATCTGCCCCGGTGACCGCGAACCGGCGCCCGTCCGGGGACAAGATCGGATTGTACCAGAAGGGGAGTTTTGGTTTTGGAGTGATCTCACGCGTCTGACCTGTTTCCTCCGAACGGATAACCAGCACCTGGGAGCGATTGCCCACTGGCCCTTTATTTAACGAATAATAAAGCAGCTTCCCGTCAGGGGACCATCCCGGAAAATTAGCCCCGGGATAGTTCGGTTCCACAAGCGACGGCGTACCGGTCAGCTTTCCGGTTTGTCCGTCCACCGGGAGAATGTAAGAATTATAAGTTCCCTTGTTCTCGATCTTGAAGAGCCGTCCGTCACGAGTTAAGTAGAGATTCATGGGGTCGCCGAGGTCCCGTCGCAGTAACTGCGGTTCTCCCGGGGAACGGCCGTTCTGGATCCCCAGCAAGTAAAGATCGCGTGATCCCGACCGAATGCTCACGAACAGAATTCCGGATCCATCCGGGGTCCAACCAACCATGCCATCGGCTGCCGGATTCTTAACGAGAACCGAGTCCTGCCCCGTCGCTGTATTGTGGAGGAAAATGTCTTCATTCAGGTTGTAAGCGATGTGCCGCGCGTCTGGAGAGGGGTATCCCCAAATCACGCTTCCCGGCTCGGGCTGCCCAATATCGCGAACGGAACCGTCCTGCAGAGAAATGATGTGCGGCCGAAAAACCAGGTTCTTGAATGAAATAGTCAGTATTTTGAGGCCGTCCGGCATCCAGGCTGTAGGCGCAACGTACATGGTTCTCCCGTCCTGACCGTTATGGAGAATTCGCATAGATGATCCATCGAGCTTTGAGAGACGAAGCTCTTCAAAGCCCTTGCTCCACCAGTTATAGGCGATCCACTTACTATCAACGGAGATCGCCGCAAAAGTGGAAGCTATCGTCCCTTCAGCTCTCGAAGCCTCCCGGGTGATTTGCCTTTGCTCGCCAGACTGGAGATCGCGAAGCCAAAGATCGCCGCTATTGTAAACCCCAAAAACTACATACTGGCCATCAGGCGAGATGCAGATCGGTAAGTCCTTGCCCGCAACCCAAATCTGGCGCATGGCAACCTCAATGTTCCGGGTAACTTTTCCGGCTCCAAGTGCCGCCAGCTTTTGCTTTGCCAGAGCTACCATCTCGGTTTGATCGCCAAATTCGTGCACCACACGCTCGTAAGCCTTGCGGGCCTCTGCATTGCCCAGCTTTTCGTAGCACAATCCGATATGGAGCTGTGCCTTTGATGCGATTGGCCTGTTAGTTGAAAACTGAGTGATGATTATTTGATATACCTCAATCGCCTTTTCCAGTTCACCCTTTACCTCTTCGAGCTGAATTGCTTTTGGAAAGAGCTCCTCAGCTGTTTGGGCAAAAGACTGGAAGTTACCCAATATCAGACTTATTGCCAGAATTATTATGCATGTCTTTATACTGTTCATGATATCCTCCTTTTTTGAGTGTTAAAAATTAAATTCACCTGAAAGGTACAGCCTGAGTTGTGAATAGTTGTTAATCAGATGTAAAAGGACGTAAAACATCATAACTCTATCCTTCAGAGGAATTTGTAACCAATGCCATGTATTGTGACAATAAACTTTGGTTCTTCAGGATTGTCTTCAATTTTGTGTCGTAGCTTTGTGATGTGTGCGTCAATAGTACGGGTGTTTGGGAAAGAATCGTATCCCCAGACCTGATTAAGAAATTCATCACGGGAAATGATTTCACCCTCATGTTCGATAAAACATTTGAGTAGCTCATATTCCCGGGGCGAAAGTTTAATTGGTTTACCATTTTTACGGGCTTCATATTTTTTGAAGTTAATTTCGAGATCTCCAAACCGGTGCACATCCGGCATTTCTGATCCTGATTTTGTGCGACGGAACAGTGCCTTGATACGGGCAAGAAGTTCCAGGACACTGAAGGGTTTTGTTATATAATCATCGGCTCCGAGCTCCAAACCTATAACAATTTCATCTTCCTGACTTTTTGCAGTAAGCATAATGATGGGAAGGTCAGGAACTTCTTTTTTCAATCGTTTGCACACCTCATAACCGTTGAGTTTTGGCAGCATTAGATCCAGAATAACAAGGTCAGGTTGTTCTTCGAGTGCTTGCTGATAACCGTTCTCACCATCGTAAGCAACAATAACAGTGTAGTCTCGTGCCTCAAGGTTGACCTTTAAACCTGTAACCATGTCTTTTTCATCTTCAACTAGTAGGATCTTTTTGTTCATTTAATTTTTTTATTTTAAAAGCACAAATCCATCTACTTCTTTCTTGCCCCCCTTCCCCCCTAAAGGGGGGTTGATAATTTTTTAATGATCAATAAGTCCCCTTTAGGGGATTTAGGGGCAAAAAACACTGTTGTACTTCTTCAGCATCTCATTGATTCATTTCGGCGGACTTTTTCAGTACTTGTTATAGGTAGTATCACCATAAATCTACTGCCTTTGCCAACTTCACTTTCCACTTCAATTGTTCCGCCATGTGCTTCAATAATATGTTTTGCCAGTGTTAACCCTAATCCGGTGCCACGTGTTTCTCTGGTCTTTGCAGTTGACACCCGGTAGAATTTATCAAAGATCTTTTTCAGCTCCTCTTTCGGTATCCCCACACCGTGATCCGTAACCGAAATCAAAGCTGAAGTTGAATTCATGCAAACTTTTACCAGAATATATTTTCTCTCTTCTGAATACTTCACAGCATT
>CAYPKL010000315.1:0-35605 GCA_964411285.1 uncultured Rikenellaceae bacterium | reverse complement strand
CAGGGAGAAATAATCATGACAGAGAAAAACAAAGCGAGCCTTGCTGATTCCTATAAAAATGATTTTGTGAAGAGGCTTGGAAGAAAATAAACCGTCAGTACCTGAAAATCAATAACCCTGTTTATTGGATGAATGAGGGGTACTATTAGTTTGAAATGCCCCCCTGTTAGTTATTCAAAATTTGTAATAATCTGTTTGTTATTTTAACATTTTGAAATTCTGAACAGATCACTGAATTTTTGAATCTATCGTAAAACTATTTTTACCAATAATGATTTTTCCCCTGCTCGCAGCATTCGTTCTGCCGAGCTTCCCTAAAAAAGAGCCTCTCCCCGGGGCTCTTTTTTTAATGTGAATTTTTCATGGCTAAGGACTGGTGGAAACAAAAAATATTGAAGCAACCCTATTTAAAAAAAAAAGGGACGTCATATGCAACGCCCCTGTCATCGATGTTTTTTTAAAATGATTAACCTAAATATCCTTTAAGCAATCTGCTCCTTGAAGTGTGCCTTAACCTGCGTATTGCTTTTTCTTTTATCTGCCTGACCCTCTCCCTGGTCAATCCAAACTTCTCTCCTATTTCCTCAAGGGTCATCTCCTGGCATCCAATCCCAAAGAAAAACCTTATTATGTCCCTTTCACGTTCGGTAAGAGTCGCCAATGCCCTGTAGATCTCTCTCGAAAGCGATTCATCCATAAGTAGCTTATCTGCCACCGGAGAATCAGAGTTTGTCAGAACATCAAGCAGACTGTTATCTTCTCCTTCAATAAAAGGGGCATCAACAGATACATGACGACCTGATACTTTTAAAGTATCTGTAACCTTTTCCTTAGGTAATTCCAGTACATCAGCAAGCTCTTCAGGTGATGGTGTACGCTCATTCTCCTGTTCAAACCTTGAAAAAGCCTTATTTATTTTATTTAAGGACCCAACCTGGTTAAGGGGAAGCCTGACGATCCTTGACTGCTCTGCCAGGGCCTGCAGAATAGACTGTCTGATCCACCATACGGCATAGGAAATAAACTTAAATCCCCTGGTTTCGTCGAACTTCTCAGCTGCTTTAATCAGCCCAAGATTACCTTCATTTATGAGATCAGGAAGGCTTAATCCCTGGTTCTGATATTGTTTGGCTACGGATACCACAAACCTGAGGTTTGCTTTTGTGAGTTTTTCCAGAGCAGCCCTGTCTCCTTTTTTTATCCTTTGTGCCAGTTCAACTTCTTCTTCTACCGATATCAACTCTTCTTTACCAATCTCCTGCAGGTACTTGTCAAGCGATGCACTTTCTCTGTTAGTTATGGATTTGGTAATCTTTAGCTGTCTCATTCTGCCTCCGAAAAAATTTCCGCAAAGATATTGCTTTTAAAATTATAAACAAAAAATATTCAATAATGTTTAGGCCAGAGGGCTCTATTTGATAAAACCTCTGGCCTGCAACTATTTAAGATCTGATGAGCTTAGTTTCTGAACGAATAGCTGAATATTGTTCCATTAGACTGGATTCCTTCAATTGATTTTAATGAATTTTCATTGTCAGTTGCACTACGGACATCCGATGCGCTTTTTACTTTCTTTCCATTAATGCTGAGTATTATGTATCCTTTCTTTATACCCAGATCTTTGAATTTCCCATCACCCAGTTCACCAACTTTAACTCCATAATCGACATCAAACTTCTCTTTGTCAGATGATCCCAGCGCTTCAAGCTTTGCCCCGTAAACTGATCCTCCGGAGCTCATAACCCGGGTAACTACATTTGTATTACCCTCAACATTCTTTAAAATTATCGGAACAGTGCTCTCTCTTCCGTTTCTTACATAAGTAATATTTGCCCTGTCGCCCGGTCTGTGCTTTCCAACCTGTTCCTGTAACTCGGAAGGAGTTGAGACAGCCACACCATCAAATTTCACAATAATATCATTTTCCTGTAGTCCAGCTGCAGAAGCGGCTCCATTCTCAATAACATTGCTGACTTTTGCGCCTTTAACCTGATCAAGCTTTTGTTTTTCAGCATCCTCCTGTGAAACATCAGTTATGTTCACTCCGATAATTGCTCTCTGAACCTCACCATACTGTTTTAGATCATCAATAACTTTCCTGACAATAGTCACGGGAATTGCAAAAGAGTTACCTGCATAAGCTCCACTTGGAGAATATATGGCTGATGTTATACCGACGAGTAATCCTTTAGTATTGACAAGAGCGCCTCCGCTGTTTCCCATATTCAGGGCTGCATCTGTCTGAATAAATGATTCAATCTTATACTCGCTGTCAAGTATTCCAAGATTTCTGCCTTTTGCGCTGACAATACCTGCCGTTACAGTCGATGTCAGGTTGAAAGGATTACCGACTGCAAGGACCCATTCTCCAAGCTTAAGCTGATCAGAATCACCATACCTTATAAATGGCAGATTTGCTGCCTTTATTTTTAAGAGTGCTATATCGGTGCTGGGATCACGGCCAATAACCTCAGCAGTAAAAGTCCTGTTATCATTTAGTTTAACCTCTACGCTTTCAGCATCTTCGATAACATGATTATTTGTTATAATATATCCGTCTTCCGATATTATTACTCCTGAACCATATCCGCTTACCTCACGCGGTTTTGAATAGCGGTCTCCGTAAAACCATTCCATAATTGGATTGCTGGCATCAGCGCCTACCATCGATTTTGTGTGAACATGAACCACTCCATGAACAGTATGTTCAGCCGCATAAGTAAAATCAATCTGCCCATCCTGTTGAGTAAGTGATGTCAGCAAAGCCTCAGCTCCTGAAACTTCCACTTTTGAACTGTCTTTTACAAATGATCCTGAGGGCTTATCAATAATTCTTGTATATGCAAATAAAGCAATCCCTGCTCCTGCCAGAGCCATAAATAACGCACCAAAAATATTTTTCGCTTTCATAGTTGTCTTATTAAAATCTACATTAATTTTTCCAGTTCCCTTTTAGTTTTCAAATTCCATGCCTTAATAAAAGATTCATATCTTTATAACCTTTATCAGTAAGAATTGTTTAACAAAGTTCATGCATTTTTTGAACCTTTTCCACTAATTTACAAATATTTAACAACAAATTAACATTGATGATAACACCTTTTAACAAATACCAGGGCGCAGGAAACGATTTCATAATAATAGACAACCGGTATAGTATTTTTAATCCTGATGACTCTGTTCTGATACACAGATTATGCGACAGGAAGTTTGGAATAGGTGCTGACGGACTTATACTTATAAATAGCTCAGAGGGACATGATTTTGAAATGCTTTATTTTAATTCCGATGGTTTTAAGAGCTCCATGTGCGGAAATGGGGGACGATGCGCAGCTGAATTTGCTGTAAGAAATGCGATTACCGGTAATAACCTCTCTTTCAAAGCTGCTGACGGTATTCATGATGCAATTGCTGAGGAGGGGATTATCAGGTTAAAGATGAATGATATAAATGAAAAGTATCTTGTTGGTGGAAACTACTTTATAAATACTGGATCACCTCATTATGTTGTCTTTACCAAAGAACTCGATTATCTTGATGTTTACAGTGAGGGCAAAAAAATAAGACACTCTGATGCTTTTGCACCTGGTGGGACAAATGTCAACTTTGTCGAACCTGCACCTGATAGTATTTATGTGAGGACATTTGAACGCGGGGTTGAAGATGAAACTCTTTCCTGTGGCACCGGAGTTACTGCCTCTGCCATTGCTGCAGTTCTGACAGGACACTTTGACAGTAGTCCGGTTAAGGTTATGACCAAAGGAGGAAATCTAAGTGTTGAATTTAAGACAGAAGGAGATAAAATAACAAATGTCTGGCTAAACGGACCTGCAACTTTTGTTTTTGAAGGACAAATTGAGATTTGAAGAAAATATCAGGGGTTACGGTACAAAGCCCTGAGCTACATGCCTGGGAAGAATTTGACGATCTGAGCTCTTAAAATGAAACGCTGAACACTAAACATTCTTTTTTTATGGTAAAAGAAAAGTTATACGGCAAAACTCTGAATGAGCTGATAGCAGTAACTAAACGGCTGAGTATGCCCGGATTCGCTGCCAGACAAATTGCCGACTGGCTCTATAAAAAAGAAATAAGGTCAATTGAAGAGATGACAAATCTCTCAAAAAGGATGAGAGATCTCTTGTCGGAAGAATATGAAATGGGATTATCTGAACCTGTTAATTCAGCTGAAAGCAGCGACGGAACAAAGAAATATCTTTTTAAAGTATTAACTAATAGATATATAGAAACTGCTTTTATTCCCGAAAAGGAGCGTGCAACAATATGTGTTTCATCTCAGTCAGGTTGTAAAATGGGATGTATATTCTGCATGACCGGTAAACAGGGATTCCAGGGTAATCTGACTGCAAATGAAATCCTGAACCAGTTCCGCAGCCTTCCGGAATTCAGCAAACTGACAAATATAGTCTATATGGGTATGGGTGAGCCGCTGGATAATCTTCCGGAAGTTCTGAAAAGTCTCGAAATTATCACAAGTGAGTGGGGTTATGGATGGAGTCCGACAAGGATTACTGTAAGCACTGTCGGAATTACATCAAGAATACAGGAGTTTCTGGAGAATACAAGATGCCATCTTGCAGTAAGCCTTCATTCCCCATTTGATGATGAACGCAGATTTCTTATGCCAATCCAGGGGACAAACAGGGTGAAAGAAGTGCTGGACATTATCAGGAATTTCGATTTCAATAATCAGAGAAGAGTCTCTTTTGAATATATTCTTTTCAAGGGCATGAATGATTCTCCCAGGCACATAAAAGAGCTTGCACGGATTTTAAATGGAATGAAATGCAGGATCAATCTGATCCGCTTCCACTCTATCTCGGGATCTGACCTGGAAAGTCCGGGTTTCAAAGAAACTGCAAGTTTCAGGGATGCACTCAACGAAAAAGGAATTATTGCAACCATCAGGGCCAGCAGAGGTCAGGATATCCAGGCTGCCTGCGGTCTGCTGTCAACACTCGAGCAAAACAAAAGCTGAAGTTTATGTGCAGGAGGTTTATCCCTTTATTATTTGCGTTCTATCCGCTTATCATTGCTGGACAGGAAAAAGCTCTTGAATCGCTTCTGTCCGACTCTGCAATGACATTTTCATCGACGTCACTTAGTATCATAAACACCGAAAACAACGAAATAGTCTTTGAATACGAACCTGAAAAAAGCCTTATGCCGGCTTCCACAATGAAACTGATTTCATCG
Source organism: uncultured Rikenellaceae bacterium (assembly GCA_964411285.1). Lineage (GTDB taxonomy): Bacteria > Bacteroidota > Bacteroidia > Bacteroidales > VadinHA17 > LD21. Next base: position 30,388 of record CAYPKL010000315.1, on the reverse strand, counting down.
TCGGCGGCACTGGAACTGCTGGGACCCGATTATTTTTTCAAAACCACATTAGGTTATACCGGCATAATAAATAAAAATACAGGAAGACTGGAAGGAGATCTGGTCATTAAAGGAGGTGGAGATCCCGCATTGGGATCATCCTATTTTAAAGAAGAATACGGCAATTTTATTGACAGATGGATCAATGAAATTAAGAGCCGGGGAATAAAAAAGATTAATGGAAGGGTGATTGCTGACGACTCTTATTACGATTACGAGCCTGTTCCTGCAAAGTGGCTTTGGGAAGATATCGGAAATTATTATGGTGCCGGGGCATGTGGATTATCAGTATTCGACAATACATATGAAATTCACTTAAATACTTCATCTGAAGGATCGATTCCGGTAATAACAGAAATTGTTCCAAAAGAATGCACCTGTTACCTGAGCAGCTGGCTTTCGGCAAAAGGGAGTACAGATAACGGGTATGTCTTTGCTGCCCCGTATGGAAAAGCAGGCTGGCTCTCGGGAACAATCCCCGTAAACAGGGATGATTTTGTCCTCAAAGCCTCAATCACTGATCCCGCACTTATACTTGCCACGATTATTGATAACAAACTTGATTCGGCCGGTATCCTGACCTTGAATAATCCATCGACCTCGCGAATTGAGAAAAAATCATTTAAAGAAATAATACCATTGTGTGAAGTATTCTCACCTCCGCTTAAGAAAATTATCGAAGTTCTTAATCATGAAAGCGTTAACCTCTTTGCTGAACACCTTGTAAAGGAACTGGGTAAAGTTTTTTATGATAGTGGTTCGACCTCTTCCGGAATTGATGTCATTTATAAATTCCTCAATGATAAAGGAATAGACACCAATGGAATGTTTATTGAAGACGGAAGCGGATTATCACCTGTAAATGCAATTAATACAAGAGGGTTGGCAATGTTGCTTTCTCATCTAAAAAAAGACGGTAAATACTTTGAGGATTTCTGCAATTCCCTTCCTGAAGGAGGAAAAGAGGGAACCCTTAAAAAATATTTCATTGATCCTGTCTTTGAATCGCGGCTAAGGGCAAAAAGCGGATCGATAACACGAGTCAGAAGTTATGCGGGTTATATAAGGACAATATCAGGAAGCGAACTATCATTCAGCATAATAATTAATAATTACACCGGACCATCTCAAAAAATCATTTCCGGAATCGAGGAAATACTTAAAGAAACAATATTGCATAAATAATTTTTTCAGGATTTCTTCGGATCATTACACTATATTTGCCGCTTATTTTTTATGGGTATGAATAACAAAGTTGCGGTAAGAAGATGTAAGGAGTATGACATTCAGGAGGTAATAAGACACATATCCGATATTTACAAAACGTGTGACGGGCCGGAGTTAAATGGCAGGAGGGTTCTTGTTAAACCAAATATTCTTTCAGATAGTATCCCGGAGAAATGCATCTGCACTCACCCTGTGGTTGTCGAGGCAACGGTAAGGTTTCTGCAGTCAGAAAATGCTGTTGTTTTTATTGGTGATTCACCTGCAGTCCACAGGAGAGGTTTCAGGGCTGAGGAATCGGGGATAAACAGAGTTTGTCAGGAAACGGGTGTTCAGTGGGTTGACTTTACGGTAAATCCATCCGAGATAAAGCTTAATAGCGGGAAAGTCAAAATTGCCTCAGTAATAAATGAAGTTGATCTTGTTATTTCGCTGCCTAAACTCAAGAACCATGAGCTTATCTATTTTACCGGGGCAATAAAAAACAGCCTTGGTTTAGTTCCGGGATTCTCAAAAGCAAAACAGCATGCCAGGAATCAGGACAGGGAAAGTTTCAGCAGGTTCCTGGTCGATTTGAATGAAGCTGCGACTCCTCATTTTTTTCTTATGGACGGCATTACCGGAATGGAAGGAAGAGGACCAGGTCAGGGGACACCTGTCAGTACCGGGGTACTTATTGGTTCAACAAATCCATTGGCTCTTGATATTATTGCTTCTGCTATTGCCGGATATAATCCACAAGATATTCCCACAAACCATATTGCTTTGTCAAGAGGTAAATGGTTGTTGTCGGCTGAAGAAATTGATTATAATGGTCCGGTACTTGAAACCATTATAAAGAAGGACTTTAAGCGTATTACTATTACGCCAAACACAAATGTAGCTATTAAGTTCCTGAAAAACCGAGTTAATTTCTTCAGAAAACTTGAAAAGAGACCTGTATTTATTCATAATAATTGTACCGGATGCAAAGAATGCATAAAAATATGTCCTCATGATGCAATATCCATGCATCCTGATAAACAGAACTATGGTGTACTCACTGACAGAAATTGCATAAGATGTTATTGCTGCAGTGAGGTCTGCAGGTATCAGGCTGTTATAATCAGAAGAAAACCCTTTGGGATTTAAACATCGATTTTAGCATATTTCGCATGAGCTTCGATAAATTCCCTTCGAGGAGGGACTTCATCACCCATCAGCATTGAAAATATACGATCGGCTTCAGCAGCGCTGTCTATTGTAACCTGCTTTACTGTTCTTGTCTCAGGATTCATTGTTGTTTCCCAGAGCTGCTCTGCATTCATCTCCCCAAGACCTTTATACCGTTGAATACCGACTGAAGATTCTTTGCCCTGCCCCATCTCTTTAACCGCTGCTTCACGTTCCTCGTCGTTCCAGCAGTACTGCTCGTTTTTTCCCTTCTTTACAAGATATAACGGAGGCATTGCAATAAACAAGTATCCACCCTTAATAAGATCCTGCATATATCTGAAAAAGAAAGTCATAATAAGAGTATCAATATGAGATCCGTCAACATCGGCATCGGTCATACATATTATTTTGTGGTATCTTAATCCGGTGGTGTTTAGGGCTTTGCTGTCTTCATCAGTGCCAATGCTGACACCAAGCGCGGTAAATATGTTTTTTATCTCTTCACTTTCATAAATCCTGTGCTGCATAGCCTTTTCAACATTCAAAATCTTTCCGCGAAGAGGCAGGATGGCCTGAAAACGACGGTCGCGGCCCTGTTTGGCTGTTCCACCTGCAGAATCACCTTCCACCAGAAACAATTCACATTTTTTAGGGTCCCTGTCAGCACAATCAGCAAGCTTACCCGGGAGACCCGATCCTGATAGCACGGTCTTGCGCTGCACCAGTTCCCTGGCTTTACGCGCAGCGTGACGGGCTGTTGCGGCAAGAATTACCTTCTGAACGATGATTCTTGCGTCTTTGGGATTCTCTTCCAGGTAGTTGGTAAGCATGGCACTGACTGCCTGATCGACAGCTCCCATGACCTCTGTGTTTCCCAGCTTGGTTTTTGTCTGACCTTCAAACTGAGGTTCAGCAACCTTTACTGAAATTATTGCCGTTAGTCCTTCCCGGAAATCATCACCATTAATATCAAATTTTAGTTTTGACGTGGCTCCTGATTCATCAGCATATTTCTTAAGCGTACGGGTCAATCCTCTTCTGAAACCTGCCAGATGAGTGCCTCCTTCAATTGTATTTATATTATTTACATATGAATGCACATTTTCCGAAAAAGAGTTATTGTACTGAAGGGCTATTTCGACAGGTATGTCTGTTTTGTCATATGTTATATGAATTGGTTTTTCTATGAGGCGCTCCCTGTTAGAATCAAGATATTCAACAAATTCCTTAAGTCCCAGGTCCGAGCGAAACTCTTCATACCGCGGTTTACCGCCATTCCCGTTTTCAATAAGTTCCCTTTCGTCTTTTATTGTAAGTAATACACCCTTGTTAAGAAATGCCAGTTCCCGAAGCCTTGCCGATAAGATTTCAAAATTAAAATCTGTGGTCTGAAAAATTGTTGAATCGGGCTTGAAGCTGATAGTTGTTCCCGACTTATCAGTTTCCCCAATTACCTCAACTTCGGTGATGGGCTTACCCTGTTCATATTCCTGCTTAAAAATCTTCCCCTCCCTCATTATGATAGCATCGAGGTGGCTCGATAATGCATTTACGCATGAAACTCCAACTCCGTGAAGTCCGCCTGAAACCTTGTAAGAACCTTTATCGAATTTTCCGCCCGCATGTAAAACTGTCATTACTACTTCCAGGGCTGATTTCTGTTCTTTTTCATGTAAACCTGTCGGTATACCGCGGCCATCATCGATCGTAGTTAATGAGCCGTCGGTGTGTATAATCACGTCAATACGTGTGCAATACCCTGCGAGAGCCTCATCAATCGAATTATCAATAACTTCATATACAAGATGATGCAATCCCCTTACTCCAATGTCACCTATGTACATTGCAGGCCTTTTCCGCACAGCTTCAAGACCTTCCAGCACCTGAATACTCTCTGCAGAGTATTCTGCACTTTCCTGCAATTTTTTTTCATTCTCGTTCATCTTTCTTAACTAATTATTTCAATAATATATTTAAAACCAACTCTGATTATTTTAATTATTCAAAGCAGGAAAAATGATTGAAATCTGCAAAACCAGACAACTATTTCAGTATTATTTCCTCCATTGTAAATAACTGATATCAAGAACTTTAATATCGGCAGTAAAGATAACAATAATTAATATCTTTTTAGTTAAACCTATGTTAAAAGTAATGCACAATTTGTCAAAGAAATTAACACCACAAATCCATGGTCACTTTACCTGACCATAAATGTTCAGTGGGAATAATGCCGATTTTTAAGTCCGGAAATACTTTAAAAATCCATTGTCTGAAAAGGTTGGGAAATCAGTCTGTTTTTGACTGCAAGTCTGCACGACCGTGCGACCGTAAGACTTCCCTTCCATGCCCCTCGGCCAGGTCAGAGCTAAAGCTGATAAATCATACCTGACTTAAAGACTATAGCTGAATCCTACCATTAAGTTGAACATCTGCGAAGGGTAATAAGCCCACTCATAATATCTCCTGTAAGAGATGTTATTTACCTTTACCCAGAATGAAAGTATTTTTGTGTACCGGTATTCTGCGCTGATATTAAGGTTGAAATGTGCAGGCTTATCAATTATATCGGGATAAAGAGTTGACCATCCTGTCGAACTTTGCCGGACAAGCAGAGATCGTTTGCCAAGTAACATAACTTCTGTCTTAGCAATAATTTTATCACGTAAGTTGTATTTAAGACCTAATTTTCCGTCCCAGGCCGGTCTGTTCCAGGCATGTTCATTAAATGCCATCTTATATGAAAAATAATTTCCTGACGTATAAAAACTAACCCTGTCTGATATCATTCCGCTCAGTTCTCCATGGATATTAAATACTTCTGCGTCATCAGGCATCGGAACAAAATAATTCCCCCTTTCAATATGCAACAGGGTGTCGGGATATGCAATATTGGCAAACAGAAGCATATCGTTCACATGTGAAAATGACGCTGATAAAAGATAGTTTCCACCCATGCCACTGTTACCTTTAAGTCCGGCAGATACAATAATCGAATGATCGGTATTTGGCAGTCTGAACAACGTGTCAGGAACAAGAAAAGGATTCTTTGAAAAAACATTTATCGCATCATTATTTTCAAGATTTCCGCCCAGCTCCGCAAAGAAACTCATGTATTCAGGAACAATATTGAAACCAAAATTAATATCGGGATAAACATAGAACTTAGCTGAACTTTCCATATTTCTTGCCAGTACCAGTTTTAATCCAAGGTTAAAGTTCCATTGCTCTGTTCTCTTGCGGATGAAAGGGTTGGCTGCAAATATGTATTTTGACTTAAGTATCTCAGGATCATCAAGTTTATAATGATCAAATTTTAACTCCGATCCGACATAGAAACTCTCTGCACTTTTTGCCATTTCTCCCGCAAAGCTGGTATGGTTTACCGCGTTGGTCACTGATTTATTATCCAGATTTTTCAAATAGTCATAAGAAAGTCTGAAATCATAAGAAAAATCAGCAGAATCGAGATTCAGAGACGAAAACGAAGCCGTTGCTCCAATATCATAGAAACCGGTTTTTATTTCCTTATTTTTTGGATCATAAAGATAAACCGGATCATCTGTTTTATAACCGTAGGCATAACGTGTTTTCTGGAGATAATCAACAGAAATCCCAAACAGGCTTTTTTTAAAGAACTTCTTCCCGAAAAGTGACGCATCATTATCCATAAAGCCTGCAAAAACTCTTTCAGGTACGCGTTCAAGTGAAACTTTTCCGTTTGAGGAATAATGTCTGGCGTACATACCTATTGCACCTTTTTTCGACCGGTGACTGGTAACGCTTATCTCCGCAAGCGGTGTTGCATAATTACCCAGGCCTATATTTACATAACCCTTGTAGAGCTTTGGCAAAGGGTCGGCAAGAAGGGATGCAGGTTTGATGGGATTTATATTAAAAGCTGGCGAATATGGCCGCGATACCACATCATAACTGAACCTTGGTTTAGCACTTGCCGTATCAATTATCTCGGGCAGAAAACTTCTTTTCTTAACATCGGCAAGTGATGGTTTATAGGGGTTGTATAATGTAACCTCCCTTTTAAGATCAGTCTCTGTTTTCTTTTCCTGAGGTGAAGCGGGTAATAAAAAAACAGCTGACAATGTTATGATTATAATGCTTTTCTTTATCATATTGACTTGATTTCCTATTCTGTTTTCCATTTTAAAATTCATAATTTGTAAAACCTGAATAAGTGAACCTAATTTTCACTATCAATCGAGGCCAGTTTTTCGTTTACATCATCAAGAATACCGTCGTCAGTTGTCGTATAGTACTCCTTAAGACTCTGCAGTGTAGCCCTCGCCTGTAATTTATCTCCTTTCTTGACACTGATGTCTGAAAGAAGAAGGAACATTTTTGCCATCCAGTACTGGTGTGGGGAATTCTGGTCAATAAACTGAGTCACTACTTTTTCTGATTCCGCTGTATTTCCCTTCATGAACAGTATCTCAGCGACCCTGTATTTCGATTCAGCCCCTTCAATACTGCTTATTTCTGTTGCCGCTTTTCTGAAATCACTTAATGCCTCATCAAACTGGTTTAAACTGTAATAAGCTTTTGCACCGATAAATGTCGCTTCTCTTTCAAGTTCTTCAGGCATGTTGGAAGAGCTTTTGATTTTCCGGGATGCATTTATACTCTTCTGTGCATCCCCTTCCTGGTAAGCCGACCTCAACTCACCCCTGAGGGCAATCAGCTTAATATCCGGCGAAGAAGCAATGTTTTCAAGTTTTTCGTAATAATCATATGCTGCAGAGAAATCTTCTTTATCAAATAATAAGGAGGATGCTGCAATCAGGGATTGCTCAAGGAATTGATTATTCGGTGTTTTAATCACCTCCCTGTATAAATTCAGCGCTTCATCCTTGTTCCCAGCAGCTGAGTTCAGACATTCAGCAAGGTAAAACTGAGCATTAAGACGGAAACTTCCATTGCTGAATTCATTAAGATAGTTTCTGAAAGCTGCAGCAGCCCTGTCATATTTCCCCGTTATATAAAGGTTCTCCCCTGATGTGTAAAGCATCGAGTCTTTCTCTGCCGAGCTTACGTCTCCATATCCGAGGGTTTTAACATATGCAAAATAACTTTCCACATCATTCATTTCCACATAGGTATTTTTTAACCCTGTCATTGCATATCGCGCTTCGGGAGTGGATCTGTAGTTTTCTATTACTTTCTTAAACTGTGCCACAGATTTTTCATTTTCTCCCTGGTTAAAATAAAGTAACCCCAGCTGGACAATTGACCTTGGGACAAATGTACTCGACTGGTAATTTGCAATAACATTAATAAAGTCAGATTCACCCCTCCTGAAATCTTCCATGACCAGATAAGCTCTTCCCCTTTCAAAAATCGAGTTTGGGACGTAAGAAGAAGACGGATATTTACTGATTAATGATGAAAGTATCGCCACCTTGTCTTTTTGATTATTAGTCAGACCCATGCAGAATCCTTTCTGGTACATGGCATAATCCGATTCAGATTTACCTGCCTCAATTACCTTGTCATAAAAACTGATTGCCTGCGGATAATTTGTTGTAATAAAATAGCAGTCTGCTATTCTGACCCTTGTATCTGAAAGAAGATCAGCTTTCAGACCAGCCGATCCTGCCTCAAAGCTTTTAAAATGATTCAGGGCCGATGAATAGTCTTTAAGATTAAAGAAAGTATAGGCAAGATTGTACCTGACAAGGCCATACTCATCAAGGGATGATGCTCCCGGGATTCCAATAAATGATTCGTAATCATCTTTTGCCTCATTATACCTGCCTAGTCTGTATTCAGCTTCTCCTCTCCAGTAAGTTGCTCTGGCCATCAGATCCCTGCTGTATTTTCCATATTTAAGTGATTTATTGAAAAGATCTATCGATTGTTCAAGTTCCAGGTTTTTTAGAAGCTCAAGGCCACGGAAAAATGTTACTCTCTGATATGCCTCTTCAAGCCTGCTGTCCTTATTCTTTATTTTATCCAGAGCAGTAATAGCTGCCTTATAATTCTTTACCTCTGTGAATGTAGCAACCAGGTAATTATAGGCCTCTTCAATCTTTTCTGATCCGGGATAGAGTTCAATATATTCCTGAAACGCTGCTATAGCCTCGCCAAAGGGTGATGAGGAAGTTTCATAAGCAAGCTTGGCAAAACTGAATAATGCATCCTCTTTCAGCTTGTCGTCAAAATCCATCTGCGATGCCTGCCCGAATGCAAACTGAGCCCTCTTCTTATCACCTTTATGCAGATAACAATCACCCAGAACATACCAGATATTCTGGCTAAGCGGATCTGATTTGGCAGACGTTTCCGACAATGCTTTTATTGCTTTATCATAGTTTCCTGTTTTGTAATAACAATAACCAAGCTGATATTTATCTTCTCTTTCAATAACTTTTGCCTTAGCAGAATACTGTTCCAGATAAGACAACGCGTCGCTATATTTCTCACGGTTGTAGTATGCGTCGCCAATAAATCTGTATAGTTCAACCGCACGTTCCTGCGGCGCCGATTTAAGAAGGTCGGGTGCGACCCGGAGAATTTCATCGTAATCTTTATTCAGATAAAGGATTTGTGTTATATAAAAGGGTACTATCGGACCAAATGTTTCATCATTTTTTAATTTCGTAAATCCCTCAAGGGCAGTCTTATACATTTTTTGTTCATAAGCAATCTGAGAATAATAATAGATCGCCGGAGGTGTATAATCAGTATCGATATCCTTGATTTCAGAAAATAACAGCTGCGCTTTTTCTTTATCTCCCCTTATATATGAAGAATACCCATACCTGAACGCATATTCAGGTATTTTTTTACTCTCCAGCTCCTGTCTGTTCACAGATTCATAGTACTCAACAGCTTTCCTGTAGCTCTTATTCTGGTAAAAATAATCTCCAAGTGATAACCTGGCTTCATTAACTTTCGGACTCTCTGGATGTGTCGAAATAAAAGTAATCATTCTGTACTCAGCATCCGGATTAAAAATCCGTAAAGCTGAAAGAGCAGCAAAGTATTCTGCTTCATTAATAAGAATTTCATCTTCAAAATCCCCATGACGGATAAATGAGTCAAATAACCTTATGGCCTGTGCATATTTTTCTTTGTCAAACAGGTCGAGACCCCTGTTATACTCCGAACTGATGCTATTGCCGGAGAAGGAAACCTGCGCATTGACCGCGATAGTTAAAGTGAGAATGAAACCTGATATCAGGAATATTTTCTTTCTGTTCATAACTTACAATTTTTGGCCCTTTATTTTAATGCAATACCTGAATTACGGATTATTAATTTATTAGCAACACCTTAATAATAAGCCATATATAACAATTTCTTGGTCCGTTGGATTCACGCAAAATTACAATTATAAAACGCCTCTGTCAGGCGTTTATTACTGATTTTATCAACATATAAATATTAGTTATCAATTCTTTCTTTATTTTGCATTGTTAATCAATGCGAAATGCAGGAAAATCAGCCACCGGAAAATATAATTGAACTTAAAGATTGTAATATTTGGCAGCAGGATCACCTGGTGTTAAGCAATGTCAGCCTGACAATTTATAAAGGGGAATATGTATACCTTGTGGGAAAAGTCGGAGGCGGTAAATCAAGTCTTATAAAAACCATTAATGCCCAACTGCCTCTAAGGGAGGGAACCGGATTTGTTGCCGGCTATAATCTGAAGGAAATAAAAACAAGGGAGATTCCTTTTCTTCGCAGGAAAATAGGAATTGTATTCCAGGATTTTCAGCTTCTTATTGACAGGCCGGTCAGTGAAAATCTCGAATTCGTCCTTAAAGCCACCGGATGGAAAGACAAAAAACTTATTGAAGAGAGAATAGACGAAGTCCTGAATAAGGTCGGACTTAACCTTAAAGGTTATAAGATGCCACATCAGCTTTCCGGGGGAGAACAGCAGCGTGTCGTAATAGGAAGAGCCCTTCTAAATGATCCTGAAATTATCCTTGCAGACGAACCTACCGGTAACCTTGATCCAGAAACATCCGAAGGAATAATTACCCTTCTTAAGGATATCAGTAATACCGGCAGAGCAGTTGTTGTAGCAACTCACAATTATACAATCCTTAAAAAGTTCCCTGCAAGAACAATCAGATGCGAAAACGGGAAAATGGTTGAAGTCAGGGATGATGAGGAGATAGATCTTGAAATACTTTAACGAAAAGATAAAAGATAAAAGTACAAAGATAAAAGTTAAGAATCAGGAGTATCGGCCTATCGGTTCAGGTCATATAACCTGTTCCTGAAGTGTAAATTCGAAAACATCGCGCCATTCCTTACATTCCGGTATATCGAGAAGCATTGAATTATGCCATATGCTCACATATAAACCTCCGACGTTTTTTGTCGTCTGGATCAGATTTTTTATAGTCTCCTGCGCTATTGATGAATTTAATTCTTTATGATCCCTAAGAGTTAAATCCATGACCTGAAAAGGGATGATCCTCATTCCTGTAGGTTCGTCATCAGATATATTGTAAAAAAGAAATGGCCTGGCAATTCCCGCTCTGAATCCCGGTTCATCCGGATAACCCATTGAGTAGTCTTCTTCTATCCCCGACTTCGAAATGTTCGGGTAGGATCGTGGTATGAGAATTCTCAAGAGATGGAACCTGCATGCGGCGATCTTTTTTCCGGTAATTTTCCGGAGCCTTTTCAGCTCAACAGCAAGCTCCGGCAAATCTGCTGACGCTTTAAATGAAGCATGAATACCTATTGCTGATTTATGTGAGATGGCATTAATGAGGTTTCTGTATTTGTCATTCTTCCACGATGGATTCCTGTCATGGTCAGACTGGTCGCCAACCGGGAAAAAAAACCTGGCTTCTGCGCTGCTTTTTTCAATACTGCCGGACAAATAGTCAAAAACTTCATATGAATCCTTTTCTCCTTTGGTCTGAAATCCAAAACGATGCGAAGACTTGCTTTTATTCAGGGTTAAATCATGCAGGAACCCACTGATATGGCCCAAAAGGTTTCTGTCAGGAAAAGAAAGTGGTTCATCAATATCAAAAGTGACCAAAGCTTTATATTGATTCCTCCTGAATGCCAGAGTATGAAATTTTCCCAGAAGAGCTTTAGCCATCTCTTTAACCCACAGATCAACAACAGGGATTTTCAGAAACCCATGTTTGAAAGCCAGTGATCCTGAAGCTTTAAATCCTCCATATTCACCAGGTTTGACATCAAGGTATTCTTCATACCTGGTAACCATATAAAAAGAGGCAGCAAAAACATCAAAAGGAAAATCGGAATCAGAGGAGCACTGAAAAAAAACAGGCAGATTTTTCCATTCAGAAATTTTAATCTCCTGGTTTCTTATTCCCGTTTCGAATAAAAGGGTCGCCGGGCCTATTTTAAATGAACCTTTTATTTCTTCCTGCGAATAATTAATAACAGGGTATCGTCCTATTTTCCGTCGGTCGGTAACAATTTCACACGACAGACCGAGAATTTCGTGCAGGATCAGATCTGCGATGTATTTCAGCCGGGGAGTATCGTTAGTACTAAATATCTTGACAGGCCGGAGGTCCATGTTTACAAATTTAGTAAATTTATCTTTTCAGATAATCATCATACAATACCTGAAGATAAGCTTTCCCTGATTTACCAGCCAATTCCGGATTAAATCCTTCCTCAAGAACTGGTTTACCAAGCTTTTGATCATATATATATGCCGAACTGTCTGTCAGAAATGCAAATCCCTCATTAAAAGTATAGAATGCAAATGAATTGGATTTGTCCGAGAACAGATCTTTTCCGAATGGAAAGTCTCCCTTCAGATCAAGCTGATTCAGTAGTGTATTCGGAATATCAACCTGGGTACCTAGCTTGTCAATCCTTCTGCCATGTTCATGAACAGCTCCGCCGATCCAAAGCATGGGTATTTTATATATTTCCTGTGAGTAAACCAGTTCATCCAGTGAATTCCTCCGGCAATGATCAGCAACCATAATCACAAGGGTATTTTGCCACCAGCCTGTGGTTTTGGCCCAGTCAATAAATCCACCCATGGCTTTATCGGCATAGTAGACTGAGTTTTTAAATTTCGACAGATTGTCGTTTCCACCGAAGACCGGTTCCATTGGGACCTCAAAGGGTTCGTGGCTCGAGAGCGTAAGCACTACCCTGAAGAACGGTTCCTTAATGGTGTTCATTGAATCCCTTAAGGCTTCAAACAGGATATGATCATGGACACCCCATTTTGAATTATATTCTGATTTGTCAAAGTTCTCCATTGTAATAATCTGATTAAAACCCGATCCTCTTACAAATGAGTTGATGTTTGCAAAATTAATGTCACCTCCGTACCAGAAAGAGGTTTCATAATTCAATCCATTGAATATTTTTACAAGACTTGCGAGGGTTTGGGTTTTCTTCGGCTCTTTTATTATTGAGGTTGTTGGCTGTGCCGGATACCCGTTCAATATCGCAGGAAGAGCTTTGTCGGTACGATTACCCGATGCATAGAAGTTTGAAAAAGTTATACCTTCATTTACCAGCCTGTTCAGACATGGTGTAGTCAGAGAGTCACCTCCAAGAGGGCCGATAAGCGAATTGCCAAAACTTTCCAGAACTATCATAAGGATATTTGGCCTCTGGTTGTTCAGTATCCTCCCGGGTACTCCATTATTTGCCGTTAAGGAGTCTTTAAGCAACCTGGCAGAATCAATGTCACTGAATATATAAGGATTCTGAGCCGGTTTCCGGTTGAAGAAAGAACTGCCTACATTCCAGACTACATTGATGGAAGTATGATTAACAAACATATCTTCACTGAAATAGACAGAACCCGCATTAATGGGTGCAACTCCCACTCCTCCCCTGATTGGGATTATAAGAGATGCGAATAAGAACATGAAAAACAATGTGGCAGGCAGCCTGTATTTTATCTTTTCATAAGAAAAGAATCCAGCAATAAACCTCTTGTAAAGAAAGCCGGAAAACAGTGTTATTAAAATAACAGCAAGACAAACCATTATCAGACTAAATGTGCTCACTGAAGCGGCTGCTTCCTTCGGAGTTTTCAAATAGGTAAACGGAGTGTAATCCATTCTGAAGCCCCAGTATGTATATAAAACTGAATCAGCTACAATTATCATTGAAGATAAGAAGAGTATGATCCATGTGTACCATTTCAAAAACCTTTTAAACCAGTCTCCTTTTATCCAGATCGAGAGTATTAAGCACAGCAGGGGGAAAATGAAAATATATCCGATCGCTGAAATATCCAGTTTTAATCCGTGAATAAAAGTTCCGGCCAAAATTCCCGGACTGAACTGGAAAGCCTCTTTACTCTGAGAGATGATAAAAAAGCATCTGGCAAAAAAGAAAAATGCCAACCAGAACACGAAATAAACTATGAGGGCTGTAATTTTCTTTTTCATTTGCAGGTCATTTTTTTCTGATCATTTTTTTGCCTCCCCGGCATTAGAAAAAACATTATCAGCGATCCTGTAATAATCAGCATACCTGTGATTGTAAGCCATTCCGGATATTCCCCCGGAACCAGAATCCAGCTTAAAACCGCTCCCACAACGGGAATAATGAATTTCCAGAGGTTTAACTCTGAAACTTTTACTCCGGGTCGTTGGAGAAGTTTAAACCACAAAGAAAAGGCAAAAGCCGACATAAAGCTCAGCCACAGCAGATCAAGCCAGTATTCAGTAGGTTTGGGACCTGTAACAGGACTTTCAATAACAAATGAAAAGATGTAGATTATAAGGCCTCCAAGGCCAAGTGATGCCGAACTTAAAACGAGAGGATTCATTCCTTTGCTTTTCAATGATACAATGACATTACTTGTCGCTGTAGCAATATTGGCAATGAGTATCAAAATTACTCCGAGAAATTCAATTGCTGTTCCCATTCTGAACGCCTGTCTTCCTGCGCTGATCAGAATAACTCCGGAAATACCGAAAATGATAGTTATTATTTTATTTTTTGTAAGCTTTTCTTCTTCATGCATCAGGGCAGCAACAACGGCAGTTACAAGCGGCTGGGATCCAACTATAACGGCACCAAGAGCACCGGGAACAAGATCAAGACCCAGGTAGAAAAGCGAATAATTGACAAGGGTTTGCAGAACCATTACCCATACTACTACTTTCCAGTTTTCCCCAATCATCCTTAAATATTCTGAAGGTCTGACAGTAAATGGCAGTATCATAAGGCCGGAAATAATAAACCTTATCCCGGCAAAGTGCAAAGGGGTATCATATTGAAGACCAAGCTTTATCCCTGCATAAGCTGTAGACCATAGCAGACATGCTATTATAGCCCAGAATATTGTATTACTCTTACTGTGCAATAAAGAATAATTAGGCCGCAAATATGGTGAAAAAAAATATTTTTTTACCATTCTTCTGCCGGCCGTTATAATTTAATAGATTTGTTATCGTGTTCAAACAGAAATTATGATTGTCGCAGAATACATTGCTGATCAACTAAATAAATATTCAATAAGGTATGTCTTCGGAATACCGGGAGGAGACTCAATTCCTTATATGGAAGCATTCCGGTGCGCCGGCGTAGAATTTATTCTGACATCAAATGAAGCAGCTTCAGGGATAATGGCTGATGTATCGGCACGACTGACCGGGATTCCCGGTGTCTGCCATTCAACTTATGGTCCCGGAGCTGTTAACCTGGCTTCAGGAGCAGGTGGAGCTCTGCTCGACAGGTCTCCCGTAATTGTTCTGACAAGTGAGATTGATGATGCTATGATAAACAGGACAACCCAGATGAATATTAATCATCAGAAACTCTTTGAACCTCTTTCCAAAGCCACCTTCAGGATGACATCTGAAAATGCAGTGGAAACAATTGAAAAGGCTTTGAAACTATCCATGGAGGAATATCCGGGTCCGGTCCATATAGGTCTCCCTTCAGATTTGGCATTGAAGAAGGTCAAAATGACCCATCAAATAAAACCATCCCCACGCGACACAATTACCGGAAATGACGAGAACCGGTTGATCTCTTTCCTTAAGAAAAGCCGCAAACCGCTGCTGGCTGTTGGGTTGACCTCTGCAAGATTAAATATCGGAAACAAGCTGCTTGAATTTCTTGAAATACATAAAATTCCGGTCCTTTTAACCCCGATGGCCAAAGGCCTTATACCTGAAAATCACCCATGTTATGCAGGTGTTTTATTTCATGCGCTCAGTAATTATCTTGAAGGAGTCATTAATAAAGCTGATCTTGTTATAGGGTTAGGCTATGATCCCGTGGAATTCAACTATGAATCGTGGATGCCCGATGTACCTTTAATTCATTTTAACACGACAAAGACAGATATGCCGGCATCTGTAAATTGTGTTCAATATATCTCTACATCTGAAGATTGGTTTACCATTCTTAATAAACCGCATCTTCCCGCAACTTCTGATAATTTATCAGATATTCCTTCCCTCCGTAAAAAGATGACCTCGGTCTTTCATGGATTAACAGATCATTTTGGACCTGTTACGGCAATAAAAGTTTTGCAGGAAGAGTTGCCGTCCGATGCCATTCTGACATCTGATGTCGGATCACACCTTCATCTTATCGGCCAGTACTGGGAAACTCACGGAAGAAAGAATTTGATAATATCCAATGGGTGGTCCGGAATGGGATTCGGGATCCCCGCTGCTTTGGCGGCTCAGATTATCATGCCCGATTCAACTGTAGTATGCGTAACGGGCGATGGAGGTTTTCTTATGATGGCAGGTGAAATTATTACTGCAAGACGTTATAATCTTCCTGTAATAATTGTCGTATTTTCTGATGAGGAGCTTAATCTTATCCGGCTTAAAAAAACATGGCAAAAACTTACACCATCAGGTACAAAGCTTTATTCCGGCGATTTGTTCGGTTCAGATGTTTTTTTTGGCGTCAGAGTATTCAGCGTGGATACTGAGTACGCAATGAAGACAGCAATAAAAAAATCCCTCTTGCTCAGGGAACCAGTAATTATAAATGCCAGAATCGACCCTTTAGATTATAATCAGCTGGTTGTCAAGAGATAGGGTCAGCCTTTTTTCTCTTTCTTAGGCTTTGATTCTTTGGGTTCTTTTTTTTCCTTTGCTCCCTTAGGCGTTATGGTTTCCTTTTTTTCTTTAGCTGCCTTTTTCTCACCGGATTCAACAGCCTCTTTTACTGGTTTGGGCTCCTTAACTGGTTTCGCTTCCCTGACTTCTTTTTCAGGTTTGGCCTCCTTGGCCTTTATTTCCTTAACTTCAGTAATATGGGTTGCTTCAGTAGTTTCCTTTATTTCAGGTACCTCTTTTTTCTCCTTCAGTTGTTTTTTTTCTTTAAGGTCCTTCCCGGCTTTCAGCGGTACAGCAAGCTTAACTTCAGGCTTATCAGCTTTTTTCCTGCGGCGTCTTGCTCCGAAAGTACCAAGAATTATTTTCCCTCTTCTTGTTTTTTTATCGCCTTTTCCCATTTTAATAGGTTTATATGGTTAATTTATAATTCTTTTTGAATCCGCCAAAGGTAATGATTTTCTTCGTTTTTATTAATAATTTTAAGGTTTCACTAAACAAAATGTGATAAATTGAAATAATATTTTGAATCTGACTCCTTTTAAAGACTTTTTAACAAACTTATTACAAATGAGAAGAAGCGACCGGGAAATAATTGATCCGAAAGAAATTGAATCAATAATCTTAAAAGCCGATGTTTGCAGGATTGCCCTGGCAAATGATAATTATCCCTATCTGGTTACCATGAATTTTGGTTATGAAGGCGGCATTGAAAAAAAAATTTATTTTCATTGTTCCGGTGAAGGTAAAAAACTGGATATGATCAGGAAAAACAGTTACGTGTGTTTTGAATTTGATATCAACCACAGACTTTACGGGGGTAAAACAGGTTGTGATTTTGGAATGAACTATCAGTCAGTGGTGGGATGGGGTAAAATATCTGTTGTAACCGATAATGAAGAAAAGAGGGAAGGTTTAAATACCATAATGGAGCACTATTCCGGGAGAAGAGATCATGATTATAATCCTGCAACCCTGGAGAAGACTTTTGTTTTACGTCTGGTTATAACCGGGATGACCGGAAAAATGCTGTTAACCTGAAATTCTTATTACTGTTTCAGGTTGTCAGATCTAAGCCAGTCAATAGTTTTTTTCACCCCTGAACTGAATGGGGTTATTCTATATCCCAGCTGTCCTATAGCCTTTTCGCTCGAGATCACTGCGTCATGATTATACTTTTCAAGCCACTCCCTGGTAATAAGGGGAGGCTTTTGGAAAATTACCGGGATAATTAGCATAAAATTGGCAATGGTTTTCATTAATCCGATTGGTAAGTATAACATCTTCCGGGGTTTGCGGGCTGCCTCACCGACAATTTCGAATAGCTTTGAAAATGAAAGATTTTCACCACCAAGGATATACCGTTCTCCGGGAACACCTTTAAATGCAGCAAATATATGCCCATCCACAACATCATCAATGAACACATAATTCCCAACAGATTTTCCTGTTCCTGGAACAATCCTCCAGAATCCCCTTATATACAAGTTAATAATTCTTGTAAGTGAGTTGCCCTTTGTCACTAATCCAGGGCCATAAATTCTGGAAGGATTTACAATTACCACATCCAGACCATTCCTGAAGTAGGCAAGTGCCTTTTTCTCTGCCTCCGCTTTTGTCCTTTCATATATTGTACAAAGATGCGGGTCGGTGTTTGTTGTTTCATCAATTACTTTTCCGTTTTCAGAATAACCCATTGTGCCGCATGTGGAAGTGAAGATAACCCTTTTAATACCGCACACCTTTGATGCTTCAAGCACGTTAATTGTTCCGTTTACATTAACATTAAAGGGAATTTCAGGGTCTTTTGACCATGATCCGGTAAATGCCGCAAGATGAAAAACCCAGTCACATCCCTTCATTGCGGTTTTTAATGACTGAATATCAGATATATCGCCTTCAATAATTTTCACTTTTCCCATGTCATAACCAAGAGGTTTTTTGAGGTTTCTTAATAACATGGTGACCTCATGATTATCCCCAATCAGCCTCCTGGTAAGTCTGCTTCCTATAAAGCCGCTTCCTCCTGTGATAAATACTTTCATTCTTACAATAGTCAGGATTTTCAGAACAATTTTAACTAATATCTGTTATTTAATAAATAAAAATACATTCTGATACCACTTTTTATTGATAGAAAATTAAAATTAAGAACCCACTTGAGTGCTAAAAAGATATTAAAGTACAATATATTATAAATTTTTATTTTTAGTTGTCAAAAAAAAATATGACCTTTGCTACTGTTTAATTACTTTAATTTTTGAATTATGAACATTTATGTAGGAAGTCTTCATTTTAAAATGAGTGAAGCAGAATTAAAAGAAATCTTTGAAGAGTATGGCGAAGTAACGACCGCAAAAATCATTATTGATAAATACTCTGGTAAAAGTAAAGGATTTGGTTTCGTTGAGATGCCTAACGAAGCTGAAGCTAAGAAGGCCATTGAAGAACTTAATGGTGCTGAAGTCCAAGGCAGAAAGATAATTGTTAACGAATCTATCGAAAGAACTGACAGAAGAAGTAATTTCAGAGGTGGAGATAACGACCGCAGGGGCGGTGGAGGAAACAGAAGGGATAATTACAGGTAGGGGAAAAAAATCAAGAACTATGAAAGGTACTGTTAAATGGTATGACAGGGTGAAAGGCTACGGGTTTCTTCAGACTGAAGATCAAAAGGATATATTTATCCATCGGTCTGGTCTTGAAGTTCCGCAGACTGAACTTGAGACCGGACAGGCTGTAGAGTTTGAGATTGAAATGAGAGAAAAAGGTCCTGTCGCCATCAAGGTTAAAAGAGTGGATTAAAATTTACTCGGATCTATAACAAAGAGGCTGTAAAAAATTACAGCCTCTTTTTTTCACCACTAAATAAGTTTCCATGGACTTCTGTATTCATGCTGCAAACGTTTTGTGGCTTCTCCGTCGGCATCATTAACAAATGTTTCAGTTTCCGGATTCCATTCTATTGTCCTTTTTAGTTCGCAGGCTATATTGCCCAGAGTACACACCGTACAGCTGCTGTGCCCTATTTCAACCGGAACAACAGGATCTTTGTGTAGCCTGACAGATTCAATAAAGTTAACCTGATGCGGAATCCTTGTCTCGTAAGGTCCGCTCTCATCCGGAGTTGTGGAAGCAGGCGGATTAAACTTCGGATCAGAAGCATTGAAATATCCTCTGGCAACTTCAATCCAGCCATTTTCTCCCCAGAATTTAACGCCTTTTGTGAGTTTATCATCAAATGGTTCAGAAGTCATAACAACGCCATCAGCATATTTCCATGAAATAAACTCGGTGCCGTCGCCAATGGGCGAAATTTCCACAGGTCCGCTTTTATCCATGCCAAGTCCCCATTGTGCAATATCGAACATATGTGCACCCCAGTCAGTTGTAAATCCTCCGCCCATCTCCTTATACCAGCGCCAGGCTCCCCATATCTCTTCATCCTTCTCAGGATCAAGGGAAATAGGTGGATTAAGCTGATTATTGAAATGGATATTTGCTGTCAGTGGTCCTAACCACCTGTCCCAGTTCAGATCAGCCGGTAATTGCTCTTCCGGCAGGTCGTATGGTTTCGGAGGAGCCCCCACATAGGCGTTTACTCTGGAGATCTTTCCCAACGCTCCTGTCTGAACAAGTTTCACGGCATGCTGAAATCCCGGATCAGAACGTTGCTGGCTTCCGACACCAAGGATCCGGTCGTTATCACGTACTGCATTCCTTAACTCCTGACCCTCTTTTATCGTAAAGGTCAATGGTTTTTCAAGGTAAACATCTTTTCCTGCCTTGCAGGCGGCTATGGCAATCATGGCATGACTGTGATCGGGGACTGCAATGACAACAGCATTAATATCCTGACGCGCAAGCAGATCTTCGTAATTTTCATAGGTTTCAACCTTAATATTTTTCTCTGCCTTGGTATAATAGTCATTCACCCTTTTTTCAAACCGTTTGCGTTTAATGCCATACACATCACAACCTGCAAGCACTTTCACCCCGGGAATCTGGATGAAACCACTAAGGAGAAACATTGACTGGCGTCCCATACCAATGAAGCCCAGTTTAATATCTGTATCAGGCTTACTTTTACAGGATGTAGTCAGACCGGGAACTACAACCATTCCAGCCATTCCAACCGCTGCCGAGCCAAGAAAACGGCGCCGTGACCATAAATTTTTTTGATCTTTCATAAACACTCATTTTTTAGATTTAGTATTGTTTCAGGAGTTCCATTTATCTTAAAATACTGTAAAATTACAACCCATTTTAATCAGCATAAAAATAATTTATTTTATTATAAGCTGCAGAAGTTTTTTAGTCAGAATCTCCCGAATATTGAATATTTAACCGTATTGCAGTAAATAGATGAATAAAGGAAAAGACCGTTGATGTTTGTTTCCATTTTTCGCTCAAGGTGAAGTACAGGCTCTCCTTTTCCAAGCCTGAGGAAACGTCCTATGCGCACCGAGGCAGGTATGGCTTTTATCCTTTGTTCCCCGCCCCTGACCTCCAGATTATAGTATTCTCTTAATACCCGGAAAAGCGACCTGTTTTCAAATTGACGTGAAGTGATGCGGGGCAGATTCAGATTAGCCAGGTAACTTATATCATAAAAAATCGGAGAATTTTCGAGCAGACGAAGCCTCTCAATATAAACGCATCCCGATTCCTTTTCAAGTTCAGAAAGTGGAAACATGAAATCTTCCGGCCATGGCATTATAACAGGTTTGACGATAATCCTGGTCTTTAGATTCCTGTCACCTACAGCAGTTGTAGTTCCCGAAACCGACAAAATCCCGATCTCTCTTGGCAGCTGGTGTACAATACTTCCCTTGCCCTGATGCTTCCTTATATACCCGTCATTTGCAAGTGTGCTTAGCGACTGCCGCACTGTCGGACGAGTCATTCCATACAACTGACATAATTCATTTTCGGAAGGAAGAAGATCTCCCTCCTTATAAACACCATCTGTAATGTGCTTCCGCAGGATCCCATAGAGCTTCCTGTATTGTGGTACAGATCCGGATGAAGGCATAAATAAATATTATTTTGTAAATATAATAATTTTTACTTGTAAATACAAGTCGAAATTATTATTTTTGTAACGACTGATAATTAATTAGATCTGTTATTAATATGTTATTTTTCTTTTTACTTATTTTGACATGTTGCAGAATCTTAACAAATAAATAACATCAAGGAAGTTACTAACCACCATAACATATCAATATTATATGGCTATACCAGTAATAATGCCAAAACAGGGTCAATCGGTTGAAACCTGCATAATTACAAAATGGTTCCGACAAAAAGGAGATGCAGTTAAAATGGGAGATATTCTCTTTTCCTATGAAACAGATAAAGCCTCCTTTGACATGGAGTCCCCGGCTGATGGCACACTCCTGGAAATACTCTATCCGGACGGGGCCGAGGTTCCCATCCTTGTTAATGTTGCTGTAATCGGAAATCCCGGCGATCAGATTGAATCCTACATTACAGGAACCATAACAGTTAACGGCAAAAATGAAACCCTGCCTGTTGAAACGGAAAAAGAAAAATTCAGTTCTGTGATTCTGTCAGCAGGATTAACCCATGAACAGGATCATACAAAGGTTAGAATTTCTCCCCGAGCTAAACGGCTGGCTTACGACAAGGGATTGACGTTAAATACTATCGCCGGAACAGGGCCAAATGGCCGAATAGTAGTAAGCGACATTGAAAAAATATTGTCAGTGCCTGTCAAAAAGGAGCTTAGGTCTGACAAAGACTCACCTGAATTTACTGAACAGCCTCTTTCAAACGTCCGTAGAATAATTGCCCGGACAATGCATGCCTCATTGCAGAACTCGGCTCAGCTGACACATCACATGAGCGCTGATGTTCGTGGCTTGCTTGATGCCAGGAAAAAAATAAAAGAAGGACTGGCAAAAGGTACAGGTAAATATGATATTACACTGAATGACATGATATGCTGGTGTGTAATAAAAGCCCTTTGCAAATTCCCGGAAGCTAACAGCCATTTCTTCGACGACAGGATTAAAACATTCAGAAGTGTCCATCTTGGTGTTGCAGTCGATACCCAGCGCGGATTGATGGTCCCGTCAGTTAAAAATGCTGACAGCATGGATCTTGAGAAATTATCCATTGAACTAAAAGCTGCCGCCGAAGCCTGCAAAAAGGGAAACATAAATCCGGAACTTATCCAAAGCACATCAGCATCTTTTACAGTTTCAAACCTGGGCAACTATGGTGTTGAAATGTTTACACCGGTAATTAATCTCCCCCAGGTGGCAATCCTTGGCGTGTGCACAATTACATACAGACCTGCTGATATCGGAAATGGCATTTTTGGCTTCATCCCTTATATCGGGCTGTCACTCACTTATGATCACAGAGCTATCGATGGAGGACCGGCAACGCTTTTCCTGAAGGAGATAAAAAATCAGGTTGAGAAATTCACCCTATAAGAGAGACTAAGAGACTGAGAGACTAAGAGACTGAGGGACTGGGGGATTGAGGGACTTAAGGGCAAATACTTTACGCCCGGGCCCCTTCAAAGGGATAAAAATTAGTTTAAATAATACATGTTGAACAATATATTTTTAATGTCATACAATATTTTTTTAATGCTAAACAATAAATAATAATCGTAATACAATATGCCTAAAACTCAGAATATTGATCCGAAGGAAGTTCGTAAACCCCAATTCATAGAATTTGGGAAAATACCTGTTAACCAGTATAACAAATCCCTGGAGGAGGAAAAAGCCAACTTCACAACCGGCGACTTTTTAAGAATATATCATGATATGGTCGTTATCAGGGAGTTCGAAACGATGCTTAACCTTATAAAGACCACTAACGAATATAAAGGCATCGCATACAACCATCCCGGTCCTGCGCATCTTTCTATAGGCCAGGAAGCTTCGGCCGTTGGAATGGCTTACAACCTTGATACTTATGACTTCATTTTTGGCTCCCACCGAAGTCATGGTGAGATACTTGCAAAGGGATTGTCGGCAATACATAAACTGGATGAAGATAATCTGTACTCAGTAATGAGCAGCTACTTCGGTGGTAATGCTTTAAAGGTGGTTGAAAAAGGATTTGCCGGTACTGTAAAAGAACTTGCAATCCGTTTTCTTCTCTATGGAGCCCTGGCAGAAATTTTTGCACGCGAAAATGGTTTTAACAAAGGCCTCGGGGGATCAATGCACGCTTTTTTCACTCCATTTGGGATATATCCCAATAATGCCATTGTGGGAGGTTCAGGCGATATTTCTGTAGGAGCTGCCCTATATAAAAAAATTAATAATAAACCGGGAATTGTCGTTTGCAATATCGGGGATGCATCTATGGGATGCGGGCCCGTGTGGGAAGGAATAACATTTGCAACAATGGACCAGTACAAAACCTTGTGGGAAGGTGACTTCAGAGGCGGATTACCTCTTATTTTCAACTTCATGAATAATCTGTACGGCATGGGTGGCCAGACGATGGGAGAAACAATGGGATACGGAATCCTGGCCAGAATAGGCGCAGGAGTAAATCCTGAAATGATGCATGCAGAAAGGGTTGATGGGTATAACCCTCTTGCGGTAATAGATGCTTTCAAACGCAAAAAAGAAATTCTGGCAAAAAAAGAGGGACCCGTTCTTCTTGACACCCTCACTTACAGAATAAGCGGCCATTCCCCTTCAGATGCATCCTCCTACAGATCAAAAGAAGAAATAGAAGCCTGGCAAAAGGAGGATTCTATTCTCTCTTTCGGAAACTCCCTTATTGACGCAAATTTAGTTCAGCCATTTCAACTCGACGAAATAAGAAATGAAGCCACCGATATTCTTACTCATATTTTGAAACTAAGTATTGATGATAAGGTTTCGCCCCATCTCAACCTCGGTAATGATCCTGACGGTATTGGAAAAATGATGTTCTCAGGTCAGTCAATTGAAAGAATGGAAGAGGGAACTCCTGAGGTTCTGATGCCAATGGCGGAAAATCCAAGAGTAAAATCGTTAAAAAACAAGGAGAGATTCTATAAAGATAAAAGTGGTAACCCTGTTTCAAAAGCCAGATTGTACCAGCTTCGTGACGGCATCTTTGAAGCTGTAATTGACCGTTTTTACAAAGATCCTACATTGGCAGCCTGGGGTGAAGAAAACCGCGACTGGGGTGGTGCATTTGCAGTTTACAGGGGGCTTACAGAAGCGCTTCCCTATAACAGATTGTTTAATTCCCCGATATCGGAAGGAGCCATCGTCGGTACGGCAATCGGATATGGAATGTGTGGAGGCAGGGTTATTGCAGAGATCATGTACTGTGATTTTCTCGGACGCTCCGGCGACGAGGTATTTAATCAGCTTCCAAAATGGCAGGCAATGAGCGGAAATATAATAAAAATGCCTGTAGTTGTCAGAGTATCTGTAGGTTCGAAATACGGGGCCCAGCATTCGCAGGACTGGTCATCTCTTGTTGCACATATACCCGGTTTGAAAGTTGTGTTCCCGGCTACACCATTCGACGCCAAGGGTTTGATGAACAGCGCACTGCAGGGAACTGATCCTGTCGTTTTCTTTGAAAGCCAGAGAATCTATGATACCGGTGAGATGTTTCATACTGCCGGCGTACCGGAAGGATACTACGAAATACCTATCGGTGAGCCTGATATTAAAAGAGAAGGAAATGATATAACAATCCTTTCGATCGGAGCTACATTATACCCTGTAATACAAGTTGCTGACACCCTTCAGCAGACTTACGGACTAAGCGCTGAAGTAATTGATGCCCGTTCGCTCGTTCCTTTTAACTATGAAACAGTAATAAACTCAGTAAAAAAGACCGGCAGAATTATCCTGGCAAGCGATGCTTCATCAAGGGGTTCATTCCTTAAGGAAATGGCCCAGACAATTACCGAGCTCGCATTCGACTATCTCGATGCTCCCCCTGTGGTTGTCGGTTCAAGAAACTGGATCACTCCTGCCTACGAAATGGAAAAATATTTCTTCCCGCAACCTGACTGGATCATTGATGCTATCCATGAAAAAATAATCCCTCTGAAAGGTCACACACCAAAAAATGATTTCTCATACGGGAAATCTATATTATTGAACAAAGAAGGTGTATGATTCCTTTTACATATCTTTACAGCACAATTAAAGATATATGGATAAGATTGTTGAAAGCATAAAGGCAAAAGCGGGTTTCATAATCGACATGGATGGTGTTATCTACCATGGTAACAAATTATTACCTGGTATAACTGAATTTCTTAAGTGGATGGAGGATTCGGGGAAAAAGTACCTTTTTCTTACAAATTCAAGTGAAAGAACTCCTAAGGAGCTTCAGGAAAAAATGGCCAGGCTGGGTATCGTTGTCGGTGAAGATCATTTTTACACGAGTGCGTTGGGCACAGCAGGTTTCCTGGCAAGTCAGACACCAAACGGAAGTGCATTTATTATTGGCGAGGCAGGATTGATCCATGCTTTATACAGTTTCGGTTATACGATAAATAACGTAAATCCTGATTATGTGGTAGTCGGCGATACTCATAGCTATAATTTCGAAAACATTCAGACAGCTGTCAATCTTGTGCTGAGGGGAGCACGTCTTATAGGAACAAATCCCGATGTGAGCGGTCCCGTTGAAAATGGTATTGCACCCTCAACAAAAGCCCTCATTGCTCCAATAGAAATTGCTACCGGCAAACAGGCATATTTTGTCGGGAAACCAAATCCTCTTATGATGCGTATCGCACTAAAAAGACTTGGTTTAAAAAGAGAAGATACAATTGTGATCGGCGACCGAATGGATACAGACATACGCTGCGGGCTGGAATCAGAACTTGATACATGTCTTGTA
Source organism: uncultured Rikenellaceae bacterium (assembly GCA_964411285.1). Taxonomy (GTDB): domain Bacteria; phylum Bacteroidota; class Bacteroidia; order Bacteroidales; family VadinHA17; genus LD21. Next base: position 4,073 of record CAYPKL010000315.1, on the reverse strand, counting down.
TTAAGCGGGATAACCAACAGAGACGAAATAAATGATTTCCCATACCGTCCCCAGTATGTTCTGAACGGAATCATAGATCTGGTTCAGTGATCTGATTTATGAAATACGGCAAAGAATATAAAAAGGAGAGGAAAGAGGTCGCAGCATTTATGCGCCGCCTCTACCGTCAAAAACTAACCACTACTTCAGGTGGAAATATAAGCCTCAGGGTATCTCCCGATATCATCCTCATAACTCCTTCAGCCACCGATAAAGGAAGAATGCAATGGAAGGAAGTGGGCGTTTTATCAATACTTGGGGAGAATTTGACTCCCAACCTCAAGCCCTCAATTGAAACTGAAATGCACCTTTCTATCTATAAAAAAAACAAGAGTTTGTCAGCTATTGTACATGCCCATCCCGTATTTGCTTCAGCATTTACTGCCATGAACTGTACAATAAAAACAGATCTCACCGCCGAAGCTAAAGCTATCTGCGGAAATCCACAGTTTGTACCATATGCGCTTATGGGAACAAAAGAGCTTGCAGCTCTTGCTGCAGATAATATTGACAAGTCAGACATTCTTTTGCTCGAAAATCACGGAATCCTTACTACCGGAACCACTCTGCTTGAGGCATTTGACAAACTTGAAGTACTTGAGAATGCTGCAAAAATGACTCTTATTGTTGATATGACCGGAAAAAAGAGACCACTGGGCCGATCAAGAGTTCTTGAAATCGAAAAACGTTTCAGATGATCAGAGGAGTGCTTTTCGATATGGATGGCGTTCTGGTCGACTCCGAGCCATTTATCTGTAAAGCCGCCATACTTATGTTCGGTGAACTGGGATTCAAAGTCGTGCCGGAAGATTTCATACCGTTTGTCGGCATGGGTGAAAACAGATACATCGGTGGAGTAGCAGAAAAATATGGAATAAGCGTAAATATTGAAAAAGTAAAAGCCAGGACTTACGAAATATTCACTGACATTGTAAGAAATAAGCTTTCCCCCCTTCCTGGAGCAAAGGAGTTCATCAGCAGATGTCTTGAGAAAAATCTTAAAATTTCACTTGCTACCAGCGCCGACACTGTAAAAATGCAGACCAATTTAAGAGAGACAGGCCTTCCTCAATCCATGTTCCATTCCATTATCACCGGACTGGATGTGGAAAATAAAAAGCCATTCCCTGATATTTATATTAAAGCAGCAACTTCTATTGGTTTAATCCCTGAGGATTGTCTTGTTGTGGAAGATGCAGTAAGCGGAATTAAAGCGGGAAAAGCTGCAGGATGTAAATGTCTGGCAGTAACTACATCATTTGATGCATCAGCCCTCTCTGAGGCGGACTGGATTTGCAGATCTCTGCTTGAGGTTCCCAATGAAGTCCTTGACTGGTAACACTGTAACACTGTAACACTGAAACTCTGAAACTCTGAAACACTTATTATTATGAAATACAGAACACTTGGAAAATCAGATATCCTGATCTCCGAACTTGCTTTCGGAGCCTGGGCAATAGGTGGATGGCTCTGGGGCGGAGCAGATTCCATCGATGCTGTTAAAGCAATTGAAACAGCTGTCGACAACGGTATGACAACAATTGATACAGCAGCAATCTATGGCTTCGGCCTTAGTGAAGAACTCACTGGCAAAGCAATCAAAGGTAAAAGGGATAAGGTACAGATCCTCACTAAATTCGGTATGGTCTGGGATGAAAAAAAGGGTGCATATTACTTTTCTACTAAAGATAATGAAGGCAAAAATATTGATATATATAACTACTCAACAAAGGAGAGGGTATTAAAAGACTGTGAAGCCAGCCTGAAACGGCTGGGAACTGATTATATAGACCTTTATCAGATACACTGGCCCGATTCCACAACACCCGTTTCAGAAACCATGGAAGCTCTCGAAATCCTGATCAGTCATGGAAAGATAAGGGCCGGAGCTGTATCCAATTATTCCGTCGACCTTATGAAAGAAGCTGTAAAGAGCCTTCCAATTGCATCCAATCAGGTTCCTTACAGCATGGTAAACAGGAACATTGAAAAGGATATCATTCCTTACTGTATTGATCAGAATATTGGTATCCTTGCCTACAGTCCTCTCCAGCGGGGTCTCCTGACCGGTAAAATAAAAAAAGGACATAAATTTGGTGAAGGCGACAGCCGGCCCGATACAATCTATTACAAAGAGCCTAATCTCTCCGGAATAATTCAGTTAACCGAGAATCTGAGAGTGATTGCAAATGAACATAAGGTCACCCTTTCCCAGCTTGTCCTTAACTGGACCATTCAGCAACCGGGGATAACATGTGCACTTGCCGGCGCCAGAAATGCAGAACAGGTTCTCGATAATGTTAAAGCCGCTGATCTTACTCTGACCGGTGATGAGATAAAAAAAATAAACGATCACATTTCAAACCTTAAAATAGAGACCAGAATATAAAACAGGCTATGAACAGCTTTCTTAACTCATTCCCATCAATTGAGATTTTAAAAAAAGAGATGAATGGCTTCTCTTTTCCAGATTACCGCGAGGTTAATGCACATATACACACACCCTATTCCTTCAGCGCTTTCCCTGATATGGAAACCATCTTCAGGATGGCTGATGAAGAAAATATAGCAGTACTTGGAATAAACGATTTTTATGTAACCGATGGTTATAATTCTTTCCATGAAGGTTGTCTCAGAAACAGGATTTTCCCTCTGTTTAACATTGAGTTTATCGGACTGCTTAAAGAAGAACAGAATAAGGGTGTCAGGATAAATGACCCTAATAACCCGGGAAGGATTTATTTCTGCGGAAAAGGACTTGATTACCCGTTTCAAACCGGATTCTTTCAAAGAAGACAGCTCAGACAGGTAATAAAGGAGAGTCAGATCCAGATAAAGGCAATGATCGTGAAACTGAATCAGCTCGTCGAAAAACAAAATCCTTCCATTCAGCTAAATTATGATTCGATAAAGAAAGTTTATGCTCATGACCTGGTACGTGAACGGCATCTGGCGAAAGCGGTGCGGATCCTGGCAGAGGAGTACTACCCGCAGCCTGAAAAACAGCTTCAGTTCATTGAAGCACTCTATGGCAGCAAACCTTCAAAAGCGGGACTTGCCAATCCGGCGGTACTCGAAAATGAGATCAGATCCAACCTCCTGAAAAGCGGAGGAGCGGCCTTCGTGGAAGAAGATGAAAAATCATTCCTTGAGCTTAAAAAGATTCTTAAAATAATTATTAAAGCAGGCGGAATACCATGCTACCCGGTTCTTCTTGATGACCCATCAGGAAATTTCACGGAATTTGAGTCAGATCCTGAAAAACTTTGCAGCACACTCCTGAAATCGGGAATTGAATGTATCGAGCTGATCCCTGGTCGGAATGATGGTTCAATTCTTAAGGAATTTGTTGAGTTCTTTCACAAAAAAGGATTTATAATAACTTTCGGAACTGAGCACAATACGCCCGAACTGAATCCGCTTTTGGTTAAATCGAGGGGTTCTGTTCCACTTGATGATTCATTAAAAAAGATAGTATGGGAAGGTGCCTGCATTATTGCGGCACATCAGTATCTCAGGGCGGATGGCAGACAGGGATATGTTCTTCCTGATGGCACCCACAACAGCAGCCAGAGAAATGAGCTGGCAAGACTGGGGCAGCTGATCATTGAATACTATTTAAAAAAATATAAGAATGAAGCCTGAAATAAAAGAACTGATAGATATTTCCAGATATTACGGGAAAGACAAGGAATGCGTTATTGCCGGAGGAGGAAACACCTCATTTAAGGATGAGACTACTATATGGATAAAAGCAAGCGGAAAATCCCTTGCCGGCCTCAATGAGGATGGACTGGTTGCTCTCAGCAGGGAAAAACTTCAAATGATATCACGAAAAACTTACCCCGATGACCCGGTTGCAAGGGAGGACCTTGTGAAAAGTGATCTTTACAGCAGCATAATAGATCAGGGTTTGCTTAAAAGACCATCAGTTGAAACTTCGCTCCACGAAATGATCGGATATAAGTACGTGGTCCACCTCCATCCTACCCTTGTAAACGGGATTTTATGCAGCAGAAATGCAAGGAATCTTA
>CAYPKL010000314.1:0-6222 GCA_964411285.1 uncultured Rikenellaceae bacterium | reverse complement strand
CTGAACCATTCTATCGGGATATTTATAAGGGTTGTATGCGCTGGAGTTCTTAAGCATTCCTACAAGAACGGCAGCTTCCTCAATTTTAAGCGAATCGGGAGTAGTATTGAAATATGCTCTTGAGGCCGATTTAATACCTATAGCCTGATAGAGGAAATCATATTTATTAAGGTACATGGCAATTATTTCTTCCTTGGTATAGCTCCTCTCCAGCTTTACGGCCGTCTGCCATTCCTTGAATTTTGAAACTCCAAGCCGTAGTTTTTTCACAAATACAGAAGTTCTGGCTGTATCCCTTGGATAAAGCAGTTTAGCCAGCTGCTGTGTAATTGTACTACCGCCTCCGGTATTTTGTCCCAGCATAATTGTCCGTACAAAAGCCCTTCCGAGTCCACGCACATCAATACCCGAGTGCCTGTAGTACCTTATATCTTCTGTAGCTATCAGGGCATCTACAAGGTAGGGGGACAAATCCTTGAATTCCGTCCAGGTACGGTTTTCAATACTTATTTTACCTAAAAGGGCACCATCTTCTGAATAGACCTCGGCGGCCAGGTTATACTCAGGATTTTCCAGTTCTCTGAATGAAGGGATAGGGCCAAGCTTCCCTTTAGAAATAAGAAAGAATAATAATATTGCAATAATAAAGGGAAGAGAGAACAGTGCCCAGAACCAGATTAAGTATTTTCTGTTAGGATTTATGCCTTTCATTCGCTCTGCTTATTTGGTCCAAAAATAGCAATAAAAAAGAATCTTGAAGGTTTATTTTGAAGTTTGATTCCTAATTGACTTACTTTGTCGTGTGTTTTAAAAGAATAAATTCAAATGGATATGATCGAAAATCTCGTTATTGTTGAGTCGCCGGCAAAAGCTAAAACCATCGAAAAGTTTCTGGGGAAAGATTTCCGTGTTGTATCAAGTTTCGGGCACATCAGAGATCTGGCCAAGAAAAACCTTGGCATTGATATTGAAAATAATTTTACCCCCGCATATGAAATACCTAAAGAAAAAGTCAAAATTGTAGGAGAGCTCCGTAAAGCTGCAAAGGAATCTAAAACGATATGGATTGCATCTGATGAGGACCGTGAAGGAGAAGCGATAGCCTGGCACCTTGCCAGCGTTTTAAAACTCGATATTCCGACTACAAAAAGGATCGTATTTCATGAGATCACCAAAGATGCAATAGCCAGTGCTATTCTCAATCCCAGGCAGATAGATCTGAACCTGGTTGATTCGCAGCAGGCACGCCGTATTCTTGACCGGCTTGTCGGTTTTGAAATTTCACCTGTACTTTGGAAAAAAGTCCAACCTTCGCTTTCTGCAGGCAGAGTCCAGTCAGTTGCAGTCAGGCTCATTGTCGACAGGGAGAGGGAGATAATTTCATTCAAAACAGAATCATCGTTCCGTGTAATCGGAATTTTCAGACCCGAGGATTTAAATAGTTCTGAAAACAGCACAATCAGGGCAGAAGCATCCAGGAGATTCCATGATGAGAAAGAGGCAATGAAGTTCCTGGAATTGTGCATTCCTTCAGAATTCAGAGTCTCAGGTGTTACAGTCAAACCCGGAACAAGGTCGCCGGCTCCGCCGTTTACAACCTCAACACTCCAGCAGGAAGCTTACCGTAAGCTTGGCTTCTCTGTTGCTCAGACAATGGCTGTTGCACAAAAGCTTTATGAAGCGGGGAAAATAACATACATGAGAACCGATTCGACAAGTCTCTCGAAGCTTGCCCTTTCAAAATCGCGCGAGGTAATTATATCGGAGTTTGGGGAGAAATATTCAAAAACACGGCAGTTCAGGACAAAATCCAAAGCTGCACAGGAGGCTCATGAAGCAATCCGTCCGACATATCCCGAAACAACAACTGTTTCAGGGAATCAAAATGAAAAAAAACTGTACGATCTGATATGGAAAAGGACAATTGCTTCACAGATGTCAGATGCAATAATTGAACGAACTACCATTTCAATCAGCATGAATAATTCTCCTGTGACTTTCACTGCAACAGGAGAAGTAATAAAGTTCGACGGATTTCTGAAAGTCTACACAGAATCGACAGATACTGAAAACGGTGATGAAGAGAAATATATAATTCCCCATGTGGAAAAAGGAATGGTTCTTCTTTACGACACTATTTCTGCCACACAGAAATATACTCTGCCTCCGCCGCGTTATACGGAAGCCAGCCTTGTAAAGAAACTCGAAGAACTTGGAATCGGACGACCCTCGACTTATGCTCCAACCATTTCAACAATTCAGAACAGAGGGTATGTTTTGCGCGAAGACCGCCCGGGAGAAAAACGGCAGATAAAAATTATCACCCTTGCAAAAGGCGCCTTTTCAACTTCATCAAAGTCGGAGTCAGTAGGGAAAGAAAAATCTAAATTGTTCCCTCAGGATATCGGAATGATTGTGAATGATTTTCTTATTGATAATTTCTCTGATATAGTTGATTATAATTTTACCGCCGAGGTTGAGGAACAATTTGATAAAATTGCCGACGGGAAATTGAAGTGGAACGGGATGCTGGAAAAATTCTATTCAGTTTTTCACAAACAGGTAAAGAATGCTCTGGAAAATAAGGATCGCAAGACGGGAATAAGAATTCTGGGTAATCATCCGGAAACCGGTGAACAGGTATCAGTAAAGATGGGAAGGTACGGCCCTGTAGCACAGATTGGTGATTCAGGCAATGAAGGGAAGCCAAGGTTTGCCAGTCTTTCAAAAAGCCAGCTGCTGGAAACTATTACACTTGAAGAGGCCCTGAACCTGTTCAGACTGCCAAGGTCGCTCGGGTTGTTCGATGGTGATGAAATGATAGTTGGTATCGGAAAGTTCGGTCCGTATATCCGTTATAAGAATAAGTTCTATTCTCTTAAAAAGGGAATTGATGACCCGTATACAGTAGCAATCGAAAGAGGAGCTGAAATAATAAAGGAAAAAGGGGAAAGCGACAAAAAGAATATAATCAGCGATTTCGGGGAAATTCAACTTCTAAACGGCAGATACGGCCCTTATCTTACTAAAGAAAAAAAGAACTTCCGGCTTCCTAAAGGGAGTATCCCGGAGAAGCTTACAAAAGAAGAGTGTATCCTGATTATTGAAAACAGTGAGAAAACCCAGAAAAGAACATAAATAATATGCTTGATCTAAACGATTATTTTGATCCTGTCAGCATTGAAAAACCTTATTTTGAAAATCTGGCTTTTAATGCAGGTTTGCCTCATAACATAAATATCCATACCGAAAATAACAGAATAAAGCTCTCAGAAGAGTTTAAAGTTGCGATTCTTGGAGTTCCCGACGGAAGAAATTCACCTAATACCGGTTCTTCAAAAGCCCCCGATGCAATCAGAGGCCAGCTTTATAACCTTTCAAAAATACCGGGAAAAATAAAACTAATTGACCTGGGAAACATGAAACAGGGAAATTCATTCAATGATACTCTGGCAGGACTGACAGATATTCTTGCAATTCTGATCCATGAAAATGTGTTTCCTTTAATAATGGGTGGAAGCAGTGCGCTGATAACAGCTATTGATAAAGCAATGGCAGTATTAAAACAAAGGTACACTATGATTTCTGTTGATCCCAGGATTGATTTTAGCAATGAATCTAAAGAATCTGACTCTTTCAGTTATCTTAATAATATTATACATAATAATAAAAGCACTCTTAATCAATATATAAATATCGGATATCAAACCTATCTGAATGATCAACAGGTTCTCAACAGATTTGTCAGACGTCATTCAGAGCTTGTCAGGATAGGAGATGTAAGGCAGGCCATCAATCTTACGGAACCCCTATTCAGGGATTCAGAGGTAGCATTATTTGATATATCGGCTGTGAGGCAGTCGGATGCACCGGGAACTGCAATCCCATCACCTAATGGTTTTTATGGTGAAGAAATCTGTCTTCTTGCAAGATATGCCGGTATTTCAGACAAACTGAGGGTTTTTGGATTGTTTGATGTTAATCCCGACCTCGATATAAGGTCCCAGACTACCGGTCTTGCTGCACAGGTAATATGGTTCTTTCTTGAAGGATTTTCGCAGAAACAATATGAAACTCCTGTACTGAGCGACAATAATTCAGGCCGTTTCATCAAATATCATGTAAGGGTTACAGATCTTGAAGAGGACCTCATATTCGTAAAAAGCAATCTTACCGAAAGATGGTGGCTTGAACTTCAGGACGTTAATGAGGGAAGTGTTTATGTGGCCTGTTCACATGACGATTACCTGAAAGCCAACAGGAATGAAGTTCCTGACCGATGGGTAAAAGCTACCGAAAGAATAAAATCCTGAAGATAAAATTTATTCCTCTTTTCAGCGTTATTTATTCAACCAGGAATATCATTTGAACATGATATTTACGTTGTAACTGAAGTTGATAAGTTTATAACTAAATGTACCTAGATTTGTTTGCGTATTAGATTTTTATTTATTTTACCAGTCCAATAAATGGGCTTATATTCTCCTTTCATAACGTGAAAAGAATTTATTATACATTTCTGTTCTTAATAATCATCTCTAATTCTGTATCATCGCAGCAGGATCCGCTTACAAGTAACTATATGTTCAATACCCTTACTTACAATCCGGGTATAGCAGGTCTTTCAGGGATGGTTTGTGCAACAGCCATAAACAGACAGCAATGGGTTGGATTTGAAGGGGCTCCCTCGACAACCATTTTTAATATTAGCGCTCCTGTTTCGCCCTTTAAAATAAACAGTGGTGTAGGGTTGCTTGTCGAAAGCGACAAAATAGGTTTTGAAAGAGATATTAATCTGACATTAAGCTATTCATATCATAGGGAGCTTGGTCAGGGAAACCTCGGGATCGGTTTCAGTGCAGGAATGTTCAACTTAACTCTTGATCCTACCTGGGAGATACCGGACGGTGATGCATTTACTCCCCCATCAGGAGATCCGTTGATTCCGGAAAGTAAAGAGAGCCGTGTTGTATTTGATGCCGGACTGGGAGTATATTATAAAACTGACAAGTATTATGCCGGCATTTCCGTAACACATATAAATAAGCCTGAAATCAAATTCACTAAAGGGTTCTCCTATTTAAGCAGACATTATTATCTTACTGCCGGTTATATTCTTCAGTTACCTAATCCTTCTCTCGAATTATTACCCTCTTTTTATACGGTCAGCGATGGAAAGGTAATTCAATTTTCAGCTACTTCTTTAGTGAGATACAATAAAAAGATATGGGGTGGCGTTTCATACAGACCCGGAGATGCCTTGGTAGCTATTCTTGGGATTGAATTGTTTAATGGAATAAGAATTGGATATGCTTATGATTTCCCGGTTTCAGATATTATTAAGAACACAAGCGGTTCACATGAATTTATGGTTAATTATTGTTTCGATCTCAGCCTTGGCAAGAGTCCGATGAGATATAAAAGTATAAGGTTTTTATGATTTATTTTAAAAAATAACTTAGTCGCAATACAAAATTCTAAAGCAATATGAAAAAGGTAGTCCTTTCATCTCTGATTATAATAGTTGTATTAAGTGGATGTGGTTCTTCCAACAATGGAGAGCTGACGGGTATTTCCGGGAGGAAAAACTTCTTTGAGCCTGAACCTTTTGAAATGGCATTTATACCAGCGGGAAGCTTTACCATGGGACCAAGTGACCAGGACGCTGTGTATGCTGCCAATACCATATCCAAAACTGTTACTGTTGATGCTTTCTGGATGGATCAGACTGAGATAACAAATAATAAGTATCGTCAGTTTGTGTATTATGTGCGTGATTCCATCCTCCGGACAAAATTAGGGAATGCTGATATTCCTGATCGTGAGTATTTTATGGTAGACAGGGAGGGTAACATAATTGAGCCAAATGTTATAAACTGGGAAGAAAGGATCGAGCCCGATGAGGAGACAACTGCTGCCGTGTTGGAAGAGATGTATTATCCACCTGAAGAAAGATTTAACGGTAAAAAACAAATTGACATCAGGAAACTCAATTATTCTTATTTCTGGGTCGATTATCAGCAGGCTGCTAAATCGAGGTATGTTTATGACTATGTTAACAACACCGGAAAATACGAAGGCCAGGTGACTAACCTCGATGGAAGCCGGACAGATGTTAAAGACCGCTCTTCATTCATAAAACACAATGTTATAAATATTTATCCTGATACTCTTTGCTGGATCAGAGATTTTACCTATTCCTTTAATGATCCCCAGGCCGAT
>CAYPKL010000313.1:0-2668 GCA_964411285.1 uncultured Rikenellaceae bacterium | reverse complement strand
TTATGCCGGAAATGGTTGGACAATTTCCTTCTGAAGGCAAAAAAATAAATGAAGAAACATACATTAATGAAAGTGCGCTGGGTCACAGCTTCCTGAACAAAGCATTCAAAGCATCCTATACCGTTGGACCTGATAATTTTTCAATCTTTATAATTCAACCCGGATCAATTGAGAATACTTTAAAAACTGTTACATCATACCTCCAATCATCAGGTATTGAGCCAATTGAATCAAATGAGGGAAAATATGTTTTAAATGATGGTTATAACGGAACTATTTTTCTCGCATGGAGAAATGAGAAGATTGTAATTATCGCAGGACTTGCAAAAGATCAGGCAGATATTGCAGAAAAATACACAACTGAAATACTTAAGTGAATATTTTTTCAGTTGTGTTTTACTGTAGAGTATAAATTCAGTCAGTTTAAATTGATCAGTTGATTTTTAATAATCAAATCTGTTCCTGATCAATTACCTCTGCAATAATATGCTTAAGCTGAGAATAGGAGTTTACAAACCTGATATCTTTATTATCATCAATCACGTTCTGTGGTGGTTTATACAGTATCCCGATTTCAGCCTGACGAAGCATTGAAATATCATTATATGAATCGCCTATTGCTATAACCTTAAAATTAAGATCCTGCATGGCTTCAACTACCTTCTTTTTCGCATCATTCTGACGAAGGTTAAAATCAATTATATTTCCATTTTTGTCAATTGTAAGATGGTGACAAAACAGGAGAGGCCAGCCCATCTTTTCAAGAAGTGGATCACCAAATTCCCTGAAAGTGTCAGAAACAATTATCATCTGGACTCGTCCGTGCAGCCAATCGATGAAGTCCAAAGCACCCGGCATAAGCTCAAGGAGCGATATCACTTTTTGAATATCCCGGATAGTGATCCCATGCTGTCGCAGGATTTTAAGCCTGCGGGTCATCAAAGCATTATAATCGCTAATGTCGCGTGTTGTAAGTTTCAATTCATCAATACCTGTAAATCTTGCAACATTAATCCAGACTTCAGGTACAAGAACCCCCTCAAGATCGCTACAAACCAAATACATCCTGCAATTTCAATTAATTAATAATCCTTACTGATATAATTTTTTAAACTATCATAATCATTTTCTAAAGATAAATATTCTTCTTTGCGGTTCTCAACTCTTTTTAGCGATTCCGGAAGCGAAAGTTTTATATTCAGAATTTTAGTTATCTCTTCCATGAATTTTGCAGGATGAGCTGTCTCAAGAATGCAGTAGATCTGATTTTCATCGATACTATCGCAGCTTGTCTTCAGATATTTCTGCAATCCCTCCCATGCAACAGCTCCATGAGGGTCAAGCACAATCCTGAACTGCCTGTAACAGGATGTAATGGCATTCCTGGTTTCACTATCAGAAACACTCACAGCAAACATATCTTTCCTCATCATTTTAAGGTCGGGAGATTTTAATACTACACCTCTCTCATCCATTAAACCGCCATATAATGCAATAATTCTTGCCATATTGCTTGGATGGCCAACATTCATTGCACTTGAAATGCAATCTCTGGAAGGATCTACAATATGATATTCACCCGTTTTAAAATAGTCCGGGACCTCATCATTTTCATTTGTGGAAACTATAAAGCGGCTTACTGGAAGACCCATTGCACGGGCCATCAGGCCCCCTGCAAGATTGCCAAAATTCCCACTTGGTACACTAAATGTGATTGTTTCGCTTACGCTGCCTGATAATTGTGACCATGCACGGAAATAATATACCGATTGCGGCAGTAACCTTCCAATATTTATTGAATTTGCAGATGATAATTTTAAACCCGACAGTGAAGGATCCATGAAAGCTCTTTTAACCAGCTTCTGGCAATCGTCAAATTTGCCGTTAATTGCAATAACCTGAATGTTTTTGTGCAGGGTAGTCATCTGCTTCCTTTGAAGTTCCGATACTTCTTCTGAAGGGAACAGAATAATAACCCTGATATTTTCAAGGCCATAAAATGCATGGGCGACAGCACTTCCTGTATCTCCTGATGTTGCTGTAAGAATTGTAAGATGCCGGTTATCGATATTCAGAAAATACTGCATCGCCCTGCCCATAAACTGAGCAGCAAAATCTTTAAATGATGCAGTGGGTCCCTGGTCAAGCCGGACAGCATAGTTACGTCCGGTTATTTTTTCAATCCGGATATCAAAATCGTATATTTCATTGCAGATACTTTTAAGATCATCAATGGCAATCTCTCCGTCAAGGAGCCTGCCCAGTATATAAGATGCAGTTTCCGGATAGCTTTTACGGTCTAATAATTCCAGGTCCTCATTTGTAATTTTTGGCAGTCTGAGAGGCATATATAATCCTCCGTCAGGAGCAAGTCCTTTCAGGAGAGCTTCCCTGAACGTTACATGGGGTGCTCTGAGATTGGTGGAATAGTATAAATTTTTGTTTGACAATAGAGAAATATGGTTGTTTGTTAAACGTTAACTACTCTCATAATATCAGCAAAAACCCCGGCTGCAGTTACATCAGCCCCGGCACCATAACCTTTAATTACCATTGGAAGCTCGCGGTAACGTTCAGTTGTCAGCAAAACTATATTGTTGCTTCCCTCAAGGTCGTATGAAGGATGAGAAGAATCGACAGTTACAAGTTCGACCTTTGCCTTCCCCTG
>CAYPKL010000312.1:0-4750 GCA_964411285.1 uncultured Rikenellaceae bacterium | reverse complement strand
ATTGGCGTCAAACCTTAATCCTTCAGGAGTGGTAAAGAACGCCACTCCGTTCTCCTTATCATTGAAAGTGTCGAGGATAATGCCAAACCAGTCGCATCCCATTCCCATGAAATCCCTTTTATAACTGACCGACCTGATCATTGCAGGGTCGTTATAAAAAAGCCTGCCGGCAACATACAAATAATCATCGTCGTAGGTTAACCGCACATCTGTCAGTTCACTTGGTTCCTTGCCGAAGACAGGCGAGTGCATAACCATGGTTAATGGATTGCACACTTTCCAGGCCTCTTCATCAGGAATGCCATTGAATTCAATTGACCTTGTCGATTTTTTAATGATGATAGCCGGCGAAGAATTTTTTACCGGAACAGATCTCGGGTAAGCTCTGATTCCGGGGAATACAATGAATAAAAAGGCAAGACCAGATAACAACCTCATTATCTGATTAATATTCAAGAACCTGTCCGTCTTCAATCAGTTTTTCTTTAATTTCTTTATAAGACAGATCATGAATTCCTTTTTTCTTTATTAAAGAAAGAGAAGCAACAGTACCGGCACCCTGGCCAAGTATCATAAAAACAGGTTCCATTCTGATAGATCCGTAAGCAATGTGCGAACTTGAAACACATACAGGGACCAGCAGATTCCTGCAATCCTCTTTAACAGGAATAATAGAGCCCAGGTCTATCATATACGGTTTACCGGTTGGATGCTCTACATCTCCTTCATTCTCCACAAAACCATCGGGTTTTATAAAACGCTGGGTATTGTGCGAATCCAGATTATAGGAGCCCATCCCGATTGAATGCAGCACTTTTCTTCTGCTGAGTACATCATTCTCGGTCATTATGTATTCCCCGGTCATACGGCGGGCTTCCCTTACATAGATATTGTAAGGCCAGCCGCCATTATCAGTAAATTCATCCTTTGAGTATCCCCATTTACGCATCTCTTCCCTTGTATCCGCAGGCACCCGGGGATCATTTGCAATAAACCAGAGTAGTCCTTTCTGATAAGTTATATGCTCTGAAATAATCTCTTTTCTTCTTTCGTAACCGGCTTCGGGATAATCGTAATTCATTCCGATATTATCAAAACTGAACGGCCCATGGTTATTAACATCTGTCTTTTCATTTGGAATAACATCGAATTTATTGAATGTTCCCCTCCAGCCTGCATCATAAATTCTAATAAGCAATTCATATTGCGAAGAGTCGTATCCCGGCGGACGGTTAAAAGGTATCCGGTTGTTCTCGTTTTTTGTAAGACATGTCCTGAAACAATAAGCCTGGATTCTTTTATCTCCCTCTCCTCTGGTCCCTGGACTAACAGTTGATATCCTTGGTAATACGCCGCTGGCAGGATCTCCCGGGATTTTATACGGGCTGATGTTCAGATTGCCAAAGTCATGGTGCTTGTATTCATTGTCTATGGTCTGGACTCCGTTCCATTCCTCATTATACACAATATTACCTTCTCTCCCTATCGTATAACTTACACCTGAGGCAGCCATCAGATCGCCTTCGTAGGTTGCATCAATAAAAATCTTCCCTTTAAACTCTTTACCGCTTAAAGTTTTAAATGAGCTGATTATTCCATCATCTTTTTTTACTCCGTTTTCCCTGACCAGCCATTCATCCCTGTACACTGTAATGTTATTCTGTTTTATCAGTGTCTCGAAAGATTCCTCTGCAACATGAGGTTCAAAGATCCACATGGTCCGTTTTTCACCGTCAATTGCGGGGCTGCCCTGTCCTTTATTTCCATATTCCGATTGTTTTTGCCAGAGCCATGCTTCAGGTTTCTGGTAATGCTGATAGATAAGATTATAAAACTCCCGCGCTATTCCGCCAATAACTTCCTTGTTGCCGGTATCTGTGAAACCCAGTCCCGATGATGAAAGACCTCCGAGATGCATATCGGGTGAAACAATAATAACTGAGCGCCCCATCCTGGAAACCTGAACTGCTGCAGCAACAGCAGATGAGGTCCCACCGTACACAACTACATCGGCTTTGATGGCTCCCGGACCGGATCCTGTTTTACATCCTGAAAAAATTGCAAGGGCAATTACTAAAAAATAAAGGGTTGCTTTCATAAGTACCTATAATTCATATTCTTGTAAATTCAACATCTTCACCGGTATCTTCAAGATCATGGTCGTCGTTCAGATCTCGTTTAAGCCGCAGGGATAATTCATCCGCATCAAATTCTCCCTTAACACTTTTTTCGAAATATTGAAAATTATCATTCCAGTATGTGGTGCCATCTCCAAACCATTCAACTTCTTCAGTGCATGCATCTGAAGCGTCACGAACGCATGTTCCAAGCCCCTCAAGTTTTAAGGTCATGTATTTACGGGAAAAGGCCAGCTTACCCTTTGTGCCGAAAATACCTGAAACCAATCCCGAATTTTCACGCTCGATTACATAAACTTCTTCATAGGTTGATCTAGTCAGGATAAGGGTTCTGGTGGTGCTATATGTCAGGTCATCTGTAATTATCCTCTCTTTAAACTGCCAGGTTCCGATATAAAGCGGATCATCATTAAGGGAATCACAGGAAGTAATAATACAGCATAACACAAAAAGTAAAATAATGGTTGGCCGGGCACTATTTGCAGTCATATTATGCCGTTTTTGTATAAAAACTTCAGTTCACTAATTTACTTAAAATGTTCAGAACATCTTCTTTTTAATTCCCGATCTGTAAACCTCAATTGCCCTTTGCCTTGCAAAGTCGTGATCCGCAATTTTCGCAGGATAGGATGATTTGCCAATGTCTTGCACCCACTTACGTATATATTTTTCCTCAGGGTCGAATTTTTTTTGCTGTGTTTCCGGATTAAAAACCCTGAAATAAGGTGCTGCATCACAACCTGTTCCTGCGGCCCATTGCCAGTTGCCATTATTGGAAGAAAGTTCGTAGTCAAGAAGTTTCGCGGCAAAATAAGCCTCCCCCCAACGCCAGTCAATCAAAAGGTGCTTGCAAAGGAATCCGGCAGTTATCATCCGGACCCTGTTATGCATATATCCTGTTTCGTTAAGCTGCCTCATTCCTGCATCTACAACATGATATCCTGTTTCACCGTTGCACCATCTCACGTATTCATTTTCATCATTGCGCCAGTGGATGTCATCGTAGATATGTTTGAAATTGCCTGTCACCACATCCGGGAAATGGAAAAGTATCTGCATGAAGAATTCCCTCCAGATAAGTTCATTCAGAAAACTTATGTTCTGTTGCAGTGCAATATCAGCAAGTTTCCTTATGCTTACAGTTCCAAATCGCAGGTGAGCCGAAAGATAGCTTGTCTTATCTGCGGCAGGTATATCACGGTATTTATGATAATCAGGGACTACAGAAAGATCATAATTCCTTACCTGTTTATTACTTTTCCTGAACCCTAATTCTTCAGGTAAGGGGAACCTGTTGCTACATTTATAAAAGAGAGATCTTTTCATTTTTTCTTCACTACCCGGGCGTTGAATCTCATTTCTCTTTTGTATCCACCTGTTTTTATACGGTGTAAAAATTGTATAAGGTCTGTTATCGGATTTCAGAATTTCATTTTCTTCAAATATAACCTGGTCCTTGAACCGGTTGAAACCTGTGTTCTTTTTCTTCAGGAGAATTTCGATCTTATTGTCCCTTTCAATCGCATAGGGCTCATAATCCTTATTTGCATATACATTATTAATATCGTATGTTGATGTCAGCTGGTGCCACATTTTTTCCGGGATTCCTTTCATGATTAACAAAGAGCTCCCTGTTTTTTGCAGTTCCTCATTCAATGAAGCAAGCGTTTCATAAATGAACCAGATCCTTGCATCATCCGGAGGAAGTTCGTCAGTAATATTTGTGTCGAAAACAAATAATGGCAACACCGGTAATCCGGCATTCAATGCGTGAGCCAAAGCTGTATTATCCTCGAACCTTAAATCCCTTCTGAACCAGAAAATGTTGATTTTCATCTTATACAGGGATTGAGTTAACTGACTTTTATTAAAATATACACTGCAATTTAATGTTAAAATAACAACAAATTAACAAAGAAAATTTACTAATTTAGTTTTTATAAAAACCTGAACCTATGACCAAAAGAAAAAAACCACCGGTTTTAGCCATTCTTCTTCCGGTTGCCATTGTTTTTTTATTGCTTACGGCTTTCAATATAAAAATAACTGCGCAGCAGGTAGATCTTAAAAGCAAATATTCCTACAAGGATTTTGAGTCGGCAAAAAAATGCAGATCATGTCACCCGGGCATGTATGAGCAGTGGTCGCAGGCAATGATGTCGCAGGCTTATACTCACCAATGGGATGAAATTGAGTATTTCAATCTTGCCGTGGCTCAGGCCAAAGCAAAACCTGAAATAAAGGATGTTGTTGATGGCTGCAATGGTTGCCATACCCCTCTGGCTTTCATGGGCGGCGGGCAGTTTCCACCTCCAAGACCCTCTGAGAAGAGCATGGCAAATGAATCGGTTTCATGCGAAGTATGCCACCTGACTCAATCTGCCCAGACAGATCCACCTTTTAATTTCAGTTATCTCATAAAGCCGGGAATGACAAAATTTGCAGTGCGTACGCCTGCAGTGGAGTCGCCGGCTCATAAAATAATTACAAATGATTTTTTCAAAACAACTGAATTTTGCGGGAACTGTCATAATGAAAAGAATCCATTCGATGTATGGGTCAAGAGCACACAGCTTGAATGGAAAGAAGGACCCTATTCAAAAGAGAATATA
>CAYPKL010000311.1:0-2847 GCA_964411285.1 uncultured Rikenellaceae bacterium | reverse complement strand
CAAAATTCATTACAACACTGCCATCCTTTTTGACAAGGCGCCTGTTAAAGCTCAGATCCGGAACGGTTGCCTTTCCTGCTTTCAGGCTTACCTCTTCATAACGCTCATTTACTTTTAT
This sequence comes from uncultured Rikenellaceae bacterium, assembly GCA_964411285.1. Lineage (GTDB taxonomy): Bacteria > Bacteroidota > Bacteroidia > Bacteroidales > VadinHA17 > LD21. The sequence goes on along the minus strand of CAYPKL010000311.1, from coordinate 2,729 downwards.
AACTTCTGACGTGACTTTTAAAGTCATCATTTCAAGATAAGCGTTTACCTCTTCACCGGTTCCCTCGTACATACGCATACCTGTATCGGGACCGGAGTGAGTATGAGTTGCCCAGATTACAATATTTTCTGAAGGAATGTCCGTGCTCTTTTCAATCCTGTTTTTTATATAATTACAGGTGGCAAATTCAAGTCCGATAAGGTCGAATCCCAGCAAGCATATTTTAATGTCGTTGTCATTCAAAATCAGAATATTACAATACAAGTCATCATGAACACCCCTTGATCTGTTGTCAAGTCGTATATTGCCAGCCATCGGGGCTCCGGGTGGTGGGGTTATAATAACTTTCCCTTTTGCAGCCTTTAACATTTTCATTTCATAAATTTAAATGTTTAAACTTATTTATGATAATAAGTGGCTTAAGTATTCCAAAAGATTTAAATTTATAATGCCTGGCGACAGGCGTCGGGCGTCGGGCTTTTGGCATAGTGCCACAGTAATTAATAAATGATAATTATCTTCTGAGCAAATCAGGATCATGACAGAGAGAGAACGTCTTCTTAAGGTACTTAAGGGTGAAACCCCCGACAGGGTTCCATGGTTTGCCGATTTAGGCCATTGGTACAGGGCGGAGAGCGGACAACAGTGGAATTTATTCAATATCAGTAACTGCACCAGGGAGATCACCGATCTTCACAGGGAGGTAAAGGCAGGATGGTACATTGAGGTTGGGAGCCTTCACGAAGAATATTATGATGAAAGTGTTATAAGGGAAAGAGACCTTTCGGGGGATATGGCTGTAGAACGTTACATTACTCCTGCCGGAGAAATTTTTATGGAAAGGAAGTGGAATCCTGTAAGCTTTTCATGGGATATAAAAAAACTCATGATACAGGATATGAAAGACCTTGAAATATTATTGTATGCTATTGAAAGAAAGAAATTCCGTCCGTTGTTTGATAACTGGGAATTAATTGAACAGACCGGAGGAGACATCGGTCTGGGTTTTCCAAGTCTTGGTTACACAGGATTGGGATCACTGATGTCGTATTATATGGGCGTCGAGAATACCGTTTATGCAATCTATGAGAATCCTGAAATTATAGAGAGGTACATTCGGACCTTTAACGAGAGGCATCTTGAGCTTGTTGATCTCTACTGCAAATCTCCGGCGCCTCATATTATCTTCACCGATAACTTGTCTGGAGATGTTCAGCCTCCTGATATTTTCAGGAAATTCAGCTTTGACCATTATAAAGCAATTGCGGAGCATCTTCATGAGGCCGGAAAGACGGTATCGACCCACATGGACGGAATGCTTGACGGAATGCTTGGAATTGTTGCCCAAGCCGGGATTGATGTTGCTGATGCCTGCACACCGGCTCCAACAGGCGACCTTACGCCTGCTGAAATAAGAAGACAGGCCGGTGACCACATGGTGGTTATGGGAGGTATTTCACCGGTTATGTGGCTTCCTTCAACAAGCGAAAAGGAATTTATCAGTCACGTAAGAGAATGGCTGAATCTGAAAAAAACTAACAGCCGGCTGGTGCAATCTGCAGGTGATCAGGTGCCACCGGGAACAGAACTTAAAAGGATCAGGCTTGTATATGATCTTGTTGAGGAATATGGAAGATACTGATAAATAAATTATCGTTCTGATTTTTTGATTCAGGTTAATAAATGACGGGCGACAGGCGACGGGCACCAGGCGTCAGGCGCTGGTTAGTTATTTTTTAAACTTAAAATAATAGAAATGAAAATGAGAGAGAGCAGGGTATTGAAAAAGCTGAAAGCAGGTGAAATAGTAAGTTGTTTTAAGGTTAACTTATCCGATGGTCAGGCTGCCGATCTTGCAGCCGGTATGGGATTTGACTGTCTGTGGATCGACAGGGAGCATCAGGCAAATGACTGGAACGTGCTTGCTGCCCAGAACTGGGCTGCAAAATCGCATGATGTGGATCTGATGGTAAGAGTATCGCGTGGAAGCTACAGTGATTATATCAAACCTCTTGAGATGGATGCCACTGGTATTCTGGTTCCTCATATAATGAGTCTTGAAGATGCAAGGAAGGTTGTAAGGATGACCAGGTTTCATCCGGTGGGACGCCGGCCGGTTGATGGCGGTAATGCTGATGGTTTCTATACCGGAATGGACTTTAATGATTATCTGACCGAAGCAAATGAAAAGCGCTTTGTTGTGTTCCAGATCGAGGACCCTGAGCCTCTTGACGAGCTCGAGGCTATTGCTGACCTTGATGGTTATGACATGCTGTTTTTCGGACCAGGTGATTTCAGCCATGGAATCGGCGCCCCGGGTGACTGGAATAATCCAAGGCTTACTGCTGCACGTGAGCGGATTGCTCAGGTAGCAGACAAGTATGGCAAGTATGCTGCAACCACATGCAATATAAATGATCTTGGTAAATTTACCGATATGGGTTACAAGTTCCTGAACATAGGGGCTGATGTTGTAGGGTTAATTCAATATTGCAGTACGTTAATAAATAAATTTAACTCTTCAATAAAAATGGCCCATGATTAAAATAGGAATTATAGGAATGAGCCCCGGGAACGCCCATCCCTACTCCTGGTCTTCAATAATTAACGGCCGGTTCGATGCTGATGAGATAATAAAGGCAGGTTACCCGGCAGTTTCGGTGTACCTCGATGCTAATAAGGATACCATAGGTTTAGAATCAGCCCATGTTACCCATGTCTGGACACAG
>CAYPKL010000310.1:0-6302 GCA_964411285.1 uncultured Rikenellaceae bacterium | reverse complement strand
TGCCCAGTTTGGAAGCTACTAAACTTATATTGTTATTATATTTTTTCAGACTTTCGGCTATCATTTTTTTCTCCATTTCAGAAAGAGTAAGCTCATGATGGGGAACATTCTTGGCTATTGGCTTAAAATCAAAATCGGTTGGCAAAAGCAGTGCGGTATCGCTCATAATAACTGCCTTTTCAATGGAATGCTGTAGCTCTCTTATATTACCGGGCCAGGTGTAATTTGACAACTTTTCAAGGGCATGTGTATTCAGCCTCATGGGATGCTTGTTATATTTTTCACAATATAACCTGAGAAAATGATTGGCCAGTATTGGAATATCATCAACCCTGTCGCGCAGGGGAGGAACCTCTATAACTATCGTGTTGATCCTGTAGAGCAGATCTTCCCGGAAATTACTTTCAGCTGCCATCTGTGTCAGATCGCGGTTCGTGGCACAGATAAGACGGATGTTGATATTTGTTTCAATGTTTGATCCAACCCTTACAATCTTTCTGCTCTGAAGAACACTAAGCAGCTTCGACTGACAATGAAGTGAAAGGTTGCCTATTTCATCGAGAAAAAGGGTACCGCTGTTCGCCAGCTCGAATTTCCCTTTACGATTCTCTTTTGCATCAGTAAACGCACCTTTTACGTGACCAAACAGCTCACTCTCAAAAAGTGTTTCAGGGATTGATCCCACATCAACACTTATCATAAGCTCTCCTGCCCTCTTCGACCGGTTGTGAATCTCGAGGGCAACAAGCTCTTTCCCCGTTCCATTCTCACCGGTAATCAGAACATTGGCATCTGTACCGGCAACCTTTTCTATGATATTAAAAACGTTGATCATGGTGGGAGAAGCGCCATGAACAAGCTGTCGGTCTCCTTTAATCATAATTACTGATATGAAAAACCGAAATTAATAATTTATGTCAAAGTATTAGACACAACCCTGAAATTATTCGGATTGTTTTTATGGATAAATAATGTATCCGGTATTTTGCATCATTTCATAAGAATAAACGTCTTTATAAAAACAGGTAAAATGACTGTAAAGCTTAATTCAAATGAAGTAGTCCTTAAAGCTGGTGATACAAACCAGGTTGTAGACAACAATATAATTGACGGAAAGCTGATTGTAACAAATCAGAGAATTTATTTCAAAACAATTGACTCCGGATCTGAAAAATTCAACCTCGAAATCCTGTTTGAGAACATTAAGGAGGTAATATACTACAGTAAGGGATTGTTTTCAGTTAAAGGATTGAATGTGATAACAAATGATGGCAGGTGCCATACATTCCCTCTGAAAAAACGGGATGAGATCGGGAACCTGATAAATAAGATGTACTAGAATTATTTCGGCCGCTTTATAATGTTAAGCTATTTCTCTTTTTAAACCTGGAGGCTGATTTGGAAGTTAGCTCTAAAAATCTTTCTTTGTGGTACTTTGTTCATACCTTTGAGAAACTTTGTGGTTAAAGTATTTTTTTACCACAAAGTCGCACGAAGGGGAAAACGAAGGTTCACAAAGTCCTCACATAGTAGATTCTCAATTTTTAATCTTCCATCTTTATTTTATTCATATTTCAGCGACTGGGCGGGATTGACCCTGGCAGCTTTCATTATCCTGTAGCTTATTGTAAGAATAGCAATCCCAAGTGCAATTAATAAACCTGCGAATAAGCTGAATACTCCCAGGTTGATCCTGTAATAGAAATTCTCAAGCCAGTTGCGTGCAATATAATAAATCAAAGGCCAGGCGATCAATGCAGAAATTGAGATCAGGATAAAGAACTCTTTTGAAATCACCAGATATATAGCCGGAACCGATGAACCCATTGCCTTTCTTACTCCGATCTCTTTGGTCTTCTGTTCCACAGTGTACGAAGTAAGTCCGAAAAGTCCAAGCGAAGCAACTAATATTGCAAGAATTGAAAAGATCACTGCCATCCGGGCATTTTGTTTTTCCTGAATATACATCTGTTCAAAATCCTCATCAACAAAATAATACTGCAACGGATTGTTTGAAACAAACTCTTTCCAGATATTTTCGATGGAAGCTATTGTCTTTGAATAATTCTGTGCAGATAATCTTACGGTAACATATCCCCATAACATGTTGTTATTCTGAAATTTCATGATATATGGACCTATCGGATTGCGAAGTGATTGAAAATTAAAATTTTTCACAACTCCGATAACAGGCAGATAATTTACTTTCCCCGAGTCTCTCGGTTCCATGAACCTGGTCTTATCCAGGTCGGTGATATTAAAATCTTTCAGGGCACTTTCGTTGATCATGCAGGACTCCTGATCAGAAGTAAACGATTCATTAAAATTCCTTCCTGAGGTGAGAGTCATACCGTAAGTATCAAGATAGTTGTAATCAACCCAGCTGGTCATCGCCAGAAAAGTTTCCTCCTTTCTTCCTTCGATCATATATCCGTTATTATTATTATTCCGGCCGGGGACAGCAGTTGAACTGGCTATATTAATAACTCCGGGGATATTCTTTACAGCTTCCTTAAATGATTTCATCTTTATTCCCAAAGCTTCAGCCCTGTTTATAACTACCAATTGTTCTTTATTAAATCCGACATCTTTGTTGAGCATGTACTTTATCTGCCTGTACATTACCATAGTGCCTATAATGAGCAATATAGAAACTGAAAACTGAAAAACAACAAGAACACTTCTCAGTCTTCCACTGTTCCGGCTGTTTTTAACGCTTCCCTTGAGTACTTCAGACGGATTGAAGGAAGAGAGGAAAAATGCCGGATAAGTTCCTGCAAGAAAACCTACAACAAGAGTAAAAAGAAGAAGTCCTGGTATAGTGTACCAATTCTTAAGAAGACCCAGTGTAAGGTTTGATCCCAGGAGGTCGTTACAATACGGTAGTGTTACTTTAACAATGATCAGGGCAAACAACAAAGAAATCATTGACAGTATAAAAGATTCCGAAAGGAACTGGCTGATAAGCATTCCCCGTGTTGATCCGGAAATCTTCTTAATCCCCACCTCTTTTGTTCTCCTTGATGCCTGGGCGGTCGAAAGGTTCATAAAATTGATAGCAGCGATCAGAACAAGCAGGATTGCAACACTTCCGAATATGATCAGATATTTTGGATCGGTTGCCTCTTTAAATTCCTGCTGTATCGATGGATCGAGGTGTATATCAACAAGATTCTGAAGATAAAACCGGTACTTATTTCCCTGTGCAAGAAAGTCTTCCAGAGAAATGCCCATATACTTTTGAATTTCCGGGCCTATATATTTCTCAAGCATTGCGGGTATTTTTTCTTCAATAGTCTTAAAACTTACATTTGGCTTCAGCAACAGGTACGTGCTGAAGCTGTTGCTCATCCATGTAGGATCGTTTGACCTCGGGTTGGTCATGAAAGAGGAAACCATGTTGGCCTCAAAGTGTGAATTTCCGGGTACGTCAGCCATAACCCCCGAAACAATATATTTCACGGTGTCGGATCCGATTTTAAGTGCTTTGTCTATCGGATTTTCTTCTCCGAAAATCTTTCTCGCCGATGATTCGGAAAGCACTATTTTTCTCGGGGCATTAAGGATATTCTCCGGATCTCCCTTAAGCAGCGGAATTGAGAAAAAATTGAAAAATGATGAATCTGCCTCTATAAGATGGTCCTCTGTAAATACCTGACTTTCGTATTCAATAACAGTTGGGCCACGTCCTGTCATTCTGAGATAATCCTCAATTTCAGGCAATTCCCTGAGCATGGTCGGACCCATTATAGCAGGAGTTGCATAGATAGTTACCTCCTGTCCCCCGATCTTTCCATTCAGAATCGGTCTGTATATCCGGTCTTTCTTTATATTAAACTTATCAAAACTTGCTTCATTTATTACATAAAGAGCTATTAGCAAGCTACAGGCTATGCCAATGGAAAGACCAAGAATATTTATTATGATGTATGATCTTTGTCTTTGAAAAGACCTTATACTGTGTTTTATCAGGTTGTTAAACATGTCTTTTGTGTCTTTAATATTTAATTGGGCAAATGTTGTTTATTTAGAACTATCCGTTTTAAAATTGCTTTTTTATTAATCTTATTAGACAGAAGAAGTGGTACTTAAGTTACAGAAAATATTCATTATTCAATTTTAAGAGCTTCTGAAGGATTAATCCTTGCTGCCTTAAAAGCCTGGAAACTTACCGTAAGAATTGCTATTAAAATAGCTCCAATGGCTATTTTAACAAAAACTAACATACTCATTTCAATCCTGCTGGCAAACTGCTTAAGCAGGTTCTCGACGATTATATATCCTGCCGGGACTGCAATAGTTATTGAAATCAGAACCAATAGAAGAAACTCTTTGGCCATTGTGTAGATTACAGTTAACGACCCTGCTCCCATAACTTTTCTGATCCCAACCTCATTTGTCCGGCGTTCGGTAGAGTATGATGATAATCCATAAAGGCCAAGGCATGCAATTATTAAAGCCAGTATTGTAAAGTATTTCAACAGACCAGTCAGACGTATTTGTGCTTTGAACAGATCGTCATAATCCCGATCAATGAAACTATATTCCAGGGGGTAATCCGGGATTTGATCCTTCCAGATTCTCTCAACCGTTTTAAGTGATTCCTGAATATTTCCGGGAGCTAAACGAATCAGTATAAAACTCAGATAACGGGTATCAGCGAGAGCAAAAGCTATCGGTTCTATTGGTTGATCAGCTCCCTTAAAATTAAAATTCTTCAGCACTCCCACGATTCTTCCTTTTATACCCATAAAGCTAAAACGCCTACCTGTCTGATCGTCGTTGCCCATAATCCTGGCCACCTCCTCATTTACAAGAAAATTGCCGGTTGTGTCCCGGGCTAAATCTGCCGGAAAATCTTTTGAGAAATCACGACCGGAAATGAGTTCCATCTTCATTGTTTCCAGGTAATCATAATCAATGGCATTGGTTCCGATAAGAACCATCTTTTCGGGGTCCTTACCTTCCCAGTCAGCTCCGCCTGAATTGCTTCCGATCATGACAGGATTACTTCTGGCTGCTGTAACTCCCTGAATAAGAGTCTCGTTCTGCAGTTCGCCCTTGAGTGAATTATATTTTTCTTTCATCCCTTCTGCCATAGGGATACAGATCAGGTTCTCCTTATTGAAACCAAGGTCCTTCTCCTGAAGGTATTTAAGCTGCATGTACATGAAAATAGCTGCAATAGCGATTATTATTGACAGAGTGAACTGAATTATCACAAGAACCTGTCGTAGCCGTCGATTGCCTTTTCCTGTAACTGTCTCTCCTTTTAATACCGAAACAGGTTTTATTGAAGAAAGATACAGGGCAGGATAAATCCCTGAAAAAAAGCCTGCCAGTACCCCGACAACAATAAAACTGATCACGAATCTTGCCTGCAGAAAATCTGTTAACGTGAATCTCTTTCCTGATATATCATTAAAAACATTGAGCAATAATCCCACAAGTACCAGGGCAATTATCAAGGCCAGTAAAACCATCAGCAGAGATTCAATCAAAAACTGTACTATCAATGTTTTGCGATCAGCACCTGATACTTTTTTGATCCCTATTTCCCTCGATCTTGACGAAGCCCTGGCTGTAGAAAGATTTATAAAGTTAATGCAGGCTATCAGAAGGACGAAAATCGCAATAAGCGTAAAAATATAAACTGCAATAACGGGACCATTGTCTATTTCATATCCAAACTGGCCATGTAAATGAATATCCGTCAGGGGAAAAAGAAGGTACTTTGTAGTTGTCTGCGGTAGGTATTCAAGTACAATATCGGTGAGTTTCTTATCTACAGCTTTTGCACCTGATCCCTTTTCAAGTAAAACAAAAGTGTAAATTGAATTGTCCCCCCAGGAATCATCAAATGCACCTATCACTTTCAGAAATGAGAATGGTATAACACCCTCGAACGTAAATATTGAATTCTTAGGGATATCTTTATAAACACCTGTTACGGTGAATTGATATTTATTTTCTAATGTAAGAGTTCTGCCAACGGGATTCAGCTTGCCAAAATACTTGTTTGCCAGTTTTTCTGAAAGTACAATTGAATTCGGTGAGTTTAATGCTGTCAACGGATCTCCTGCAAGAAGTGGGAATGTAAACATCTTGAAAAGGCCTGAATCTGCTGCGATAATCGCTGATTCAAAAAACACCTTATCTCCTTCACGGAATAAGATCCTGGGAAGACGGTTCATACGGGTCTGCTCAACAATTTCAGGTATTTTTTCCTTCCATACAGGTCCGCTTGGATGAGGTGTAACAGTCACATGATACCTTTCTCCTGAATAAAACTGATCCTCTTC
>CAYPKL010000309.1:0-12383 GCA_964411285.1 uncultured Rikenellaceae bacterium | reverse complement strand
AAGCTGATATTTGAAAAGATCCTCCTCATAATTATTCTTTCCCTCTTCTTCATCATCATCCACCCATAATTCCGGCAATATGGCAGCAATAGCCGACGGCATCATCCCTGAAAAGATGGCATTGCGGCTGAACTGGGTGGCGGTTGGTAAAATACTGAAGAAAATATCTTCATCAATGATCCTGAATAACCCCGACAACTCAGCAGCAATCGTTTTCCACTGGTCGAACCTGAGATTATCGATCAGTATAAAGAAAAGAGGTCTTCCCTGCTGAACATTAGGGAATATTTTCTTTGAGAATAAAGTTGGAGAGAGTATCGGTTTATCCTGCGAATCGGGATTTAGCCAGGATAAATAGTTATTTGTAATATATTTGCCAAAAGCGTTGTTTGCATCATTTTCCTGTGTCTTTAGAATCTCGCTCATACCTGGATCAGTTGACTTTTCAAGCTCTGATTCCCAGAAAGTTATCTTTCTGTAAAGCTCTGTCCAGTCGTTATGGGTCTGCGCCATTGAAATCATATTACCGATACGGCTGAATTCCTGCTGGTAATTTGTTGTGGTTTTTTCTGTTACGAGCCTGCGCTGTTCGGTAATTCTTTTTATTGCCAGCAGAATCTGATTCGGTTTTACAGGTTTTATGAGATAATCGGCAATTTCTGATCCGATAGCAGCTTCCATGATTCCTTCTTCCTCGTGCTTGGTAATCATAACCACGGGGATGTCAGTACGGATCTCCTTGATAAGTCTGAGTGTTTCTATTCCACTGATGCCAGGCATGTTTTCATCAAGAAATATCAGATCATAGGTGTTTTGACGTACGAGATCCAGTGTATCAATTCCGTTGGAACAGGTATCTATCTCATATCCTTTGTCTTTCAGGAAAAAAATATGGGGTTTTAAAGCTTCAATTTCATCGTCTGTCCATAAAATGTTAATCTTTCTCATTATCATTTGCCTCCATGGGGATATTTTTCTTTAAAGAAAATATTGTATCGTTCGGGATTCTTATCCCTCTCAAGTGCCTTAAGGTTGCCATTATTAATAAGAAAGGACATATACTCCGATGATGAAATGTTTCTGATGATCTTATCAGGATTGAAAGTGTTGAAGTAATTCCACGCCTCTTTATTATTCTCAAATCCCGAAACAGTAATCATAACATAACTATTGTTAACCAGCAAACCTTCAGTTTTATAATTATTATCTGTAAAATTATCAATATTATGGCTGATTACATCAAAAGAGGCCTGATTTAAATTAAAAGCAGGATCCAGGATAATTAAAGCAAAAATATGCACTGTAGTTGTATCTGAAACATATAGTTCTTTTGCGATTTCTTTGTCTTCTTCAATTTTGAGTTCGGGCAGCTTCTGATTAAGGTAAGCTATAAGGTCCGCAGCCTTTTTGCCTTCAGGGGAATCAGGCCACGTTTTACTAAGAGAGTCAAGTTCCTGCTTAAGGGCTCTTTCATCACTTATTCTGGCGGTGGAATAAGCACGAAGCAGCATTGCCTTGGGCGCAAGATCATTCTGGGGATGATTCTTCAGAATATTATTGCATATCGAAATTGCGCCATTGAAATTTTCAGAGCTGTAAGCGTTGTAGGCATCCTGATAGAGGCTTTCGACCAGTTTCATACTGGCTATCTTTTTGCTGTAATATTCAGGATCAGAAAGAATTTTTGCAAATTCACTTTCAGGATATTTTTCCAGTAACCGCTGACGGTAAGTTTCTGATTTTTGATTATTCACGTCTTTATTGACTCCATATAAATCATAAAGCGTCTCTGGTATCAATTCATGATCAGGGAACCGCGACATCAGCGATTCATAAGACTTTACCGAACTCTGGCTGTCAGCAATCTTTTCAAAAAATATTTTACCGGAATTGAAATAAGCATTGGCTATTTTTTGATTTGAAACAGCGACCATCGTGTCATTTAAAGGCAGGTTTTTAAGGTAGAACTCAGGTTTTTTATAATCATTGGCAGCTTTTGTCGTATCCGGCCTCTTCTGACCAGGCTCCTCCTGCCCGCTAACTGATTGCTGGACATTTACTTTCATCTTATTTGTTCTTCTCCAGTTATCTTCAAGTTTCCTGTCACCCCACCTTCGCCGGAATTCTGTACGACCAAAAGTAAGAGCTGCCTGATTGTAAAAATACCATTTCCCTTCCTGATTTATGTTATCCTCAAATCTTCTCTCATTCTCATAATATTGCCCGATATTGTATCTGTCGGCATACTCAGACCTTTTCCCTTCACTTTCAGCTTTTACAATATCAGCTATTATTCCTGCGATATAAGTATCTCTTTGAGCTTGCGGCATGGCTGCAACTTTTTGAAGGCTGTCCTCTGTCTGAATTACATTCAGTTCTTTAACAAGGGCATCAAGATTCTGTGATTTTGTCCTTAACTCACGATAGTCAGGATATTTCTGATCCAGGAAAAAAACGGTACTATCATAAAACTTCCCGGCGTTCATATAATCTGATTTCTTAAAATAGTATTCAGCCAGCGCCAGATATGACTTGCCTTTCTGGTTCACATTACTTGATCGCGATGATGCCGATTTCTTATAGGAATCCAATGCCTCATTCTCCTTTCCTTCTTTCATCTTAAGGTTTCCCAAAGCATAATAGATCTGATCCTGAAAATCTTTGTTCTTTACATCTTTTAGCATTTTTTCAAGCTCCCTGGTCATTTCCTGCGAATTGCCTGAATTAAGATCAAAGACACCGGCAATATTAATCCTGGCATTAAATTCAACATCATAAGGAGGATTCATCTTAACTACCGCCCTGTAGTATGAGGTTGCCTTATCGACTTCCGACAGCCTTTCATAAACCTGGGCCAGAAGGTATGTCAGTCTGTATTTTTGCCTTTTTCCGGAGAAGTATTTTATCGATTCCATGAGAGGATCTACTGCTTCAGCATAACGTTTCTGTTTTATAAACATGTCTGCCATGGTAGAATAGTACATTGTTTTAAGCGCCCTTGAAGAAGAAGATGTTATTTCAATCTCCTTCAGGAGCCTTTGAGCAACTGTGTAATTTGCTGTTTCATTACTGATCCTTGCCAGCCAGATCGAAGATTCCACTTTTATTTCCGTATCGTTGGCCTCGGCAATACAAAAATTAAAAACAGAGGCAGCCTCATTAAACTCATGCTTGTAAAACCTGGCTTTACCAATCAGAAAATAGCTGTCGTCAACCCAGTCATTGAATTCCTTTTGCTCAAGCAGGGCTTTTTCAGTATCAGAAAGATCCCTCTTATTTTTGAATTCCGGCTTTGTTGTGATCGATTTTAATGAAATCAGCTTGGATGCTTTCTGGATCGCTTTTTCCATATCAGAGGAGCAGAGGGGAACGGTAGCGGGATCGCTGAATTCAAAAACGTTCAGCGGCTCTGCAAAGTCATCCCTGTAACCATTGTTAATCTTAACCAGTCCTGCCTTAAAACTTTCATATCCGTTAAAATAAATATTGTATCTTGCCGTAAGACCCTGGTAAAATCTTGTGGTACTTGTGTTTTTTTCAACAGAGCAATTTGTCAGGACAATAAATAATCCCAATAATATCAGATACTTATATGAAGATTTACCTGGGAACAATATATGACTTTTAATACTATAAACTAACTGGGAACGTGTATAGTATTCAAAGGTAATTAAATTTGGGAAGCCTTGATTTATCAGGCTGAAATAACTTGCTTTATTTCGGGGACTTCCTGTATAATTGCCTGTTCAACTCCTGCTTTCAGTGTCTGAAGACTGTAAGGACAACCGTGACATGCACCGGTCAGTTTGACTTTTACAGTCAGATCCTCAGTGATTTCTATCAGATCAATGTCACCACCATCATTCTGAAGGTAGGGTCTGACCCTGTTTAATGCTTTGATAACACGTTCCTTAATAACTTTTAAATCTTCCATTTTTATTGTTTATTTATTACTTATATCCACTTTTAAAGTCGGCTTTTGCACCCTGTTCCTGATATTGATTTTTTCAATAACCACATCTGCAAGATCCATAAATGCCTGTCCTGAAGCAGAATCTCCAGCAGCAGCCGGGATGCCTTTATCGCTTCCCTCACAAATACTCTGAACCAGCGGTATTTGTCCCAGAAGCGGGACATTCATTTTTTCAGCAAGAGGTCTGCACCCGTCTTTTCCGAATATATAATATTTATTTGCCGGAAGCTCGGCAGGGGTGAACCATGACATATTTTCAACAAGCCCCAAAACAGGTACATTGATCTTTTCGCTTCTGAACATTGAAATCGCTTTCAGGGCATCTGCAAGTGCAACTTCCTGTGGTGTGCTTATGACCAAAGCTCCTGTTACCGGCACTTCCTGGACAAGAGTAAGATGAATGTCACTTGTGCCCGGAGGCAGATCAACCAGCAAAAAATCCAGATTCCCCCAATCACCCTGTGTGATCAGCTGCTTCAGAAAACCTGAAGCCATTGGACCTCTCCATACCAAAGCTTCGGCAGGATCGACAAAAAATCCTGTAGAGAGCACTTTTACATTATACTTATTTAAGGGAACTATATAATCGATACCTTTCCTTTTGATCAATTCCGGCCTGTACTTTTCAGCATCAAACATTTTAGGCACTGAAGGGCCAAAGACATCAGCATCAAGAAGTCCGACCCTGTATCCTTTCCTTGCAATGGCAATTGAAAGATTTACAGCTATGGTTGTCTTCCCCACACCCCCTTTACCTGAAGAGATGGCAATGATGTTTTTTACTCCGGGCATTACTGCGTCAGATTTTTCATGTTCTTCAGCAATATTTACCACCGGCCTGACATCTATGTTCTTTATTACAGCATCTGTTCCAAGGTTTGCTTTAAGAACCCTGGTAACAGAACTTTTTATGGAAGAAATGAAAGGGTCATTGGATTTTTCCGGTGTAATTGTAATGGAAATACCATCTTCCCCTGTTTCAATTTCCGATACCATGCCAAGGGACACAATATCTTTTCCTTTCTCAGGATGAATTACCCCGGATAAGGCTCTTAGTATCTGTTCTTTCCTGAACATATTGATTATAAGTGTAATAATATAGGAGTATCCAGCTTATTTTTATTTAAATCAAATTAAAAGAAGCTGCAATTTTATGGATTTTTTTGCGAAATTCAAAAAACTAGCTCAATTCTGATACGGGATCCCAGAATTTCTCGCTGAAATTCAGTATTTTATCGTCTTCAATAATGAAACCTTCATTTTCAAGTAATTGCTGCATTGTGGATGAATTCCCAAAATGATGCTTCCCGGTAAGAACTCCGCTCCTGTTAACAACCCTGTGGGCAGGCAGGAAATCAGGGGTATTATGGCAGACATTGAGCGCCCAACCGACCATTCTGGCTGATCTTCCGGAACCAAGATAACGCGCTATCGCTCCATAGGAGGTTACTCTGCCGTAAGGAATCAGCCTTGTTACATCGTAGACTCTGCTGAAGAAATCATCCCCGTTATGATTTTTTCCACTCCTCATAAACCGGCCTGTTTTTATCAAGCCTGAAAGCAAGATAATTTATGTTTAAACCTTCTTTCAGGAATATTGTTTCATAATAAGTCCTTATCGACAGGACTTTATCAGTTAGATTTTCATCTTTACATGTAGTATTCAATGATGAAACAGCATTAAATAAAGCTGTAGTGGTATTTTGATCTCCGCCATACAGGTCGTCAGTTGCCAAAAGAATCTCAAACCCGTTGTTTTTTACCAGATTTTCAGTATAACGGAATAATTCTGAATTATCGGTTTTAAGATGAATAATTCCATTGTTTTTCAGCAGGCTTCTATATTTATTCAGAAACCAAGGACAAGTCAGTCTTTTATTTGAATTCCTTTTCCCGGAGTGGGGGTCGGGAAATATTATCCAGATTTCATCAACTTCATCTTCTTCAAAAAAAGAACTTATGAATTCAATCCTGGTTCTGAGAAAAGCTGTATTTTTCAGCTGGTTGGTTTCGGCGGTTTTTGCTCCCCTCCACATTCGTGCTCCCTTGATATCAATCCCGATGAAATTCACACCGGGAAAAACTTCAGCCAGACCTAAAGTATATTCCCCTTTGCCACAGCCAAGTTCAAGAACTACGGGATTTTCATTCCTGAAGATCTGCTTTCTCCAGTTACCTTTTATAGTGTGATCGGTTCCGCTTACATCCTTTGTCTCAGGCTGAATAACATTCTTAAACGTTCCAAGTTCAGCCCATCTGGCAACCTTGTTTTTCCCCACTTCAGGAATTCTGTTTATTGATCTTTTCAACCCTTATGCCAAAATCATATACTCCTTTAAGGTCCTGAATACGCATACCATGCTGAACTTTAACCTGGTATGAGCCTTTAAGCGGGAAATAAACATTTGATTTGAAAGGCAGCATTAACTCATGGATATCGCCAAATCCCTTCCCGTACCAGTTTCCTTTTTCATCGGCAAGGTAATACTGAAGTGTGTCGGTCAGACTTTTCCCATCAGGAGAAACTGTTGTTACAAAAAGAAAAATATTACGGTAAGGATATGATGCGCCGGTTCTGATTGAGAAATAAATATTGTTACTGGTTATTGTATCATCAACAGGCACCTGGAAAGAAGATACATTACCGAGTTGCCAGGTTTTAGCCGGCATAGTTGCAGAATCGGTATATACTACATCCCTGCCGCATGATGACAGAAAAATCAGCAAAATAAAAACTGCCGGCAGACCGTAATTACTTTTTGACATTAAATCTTCTGTTTTTTCTTTTATGCGAATGTTTGTGCTGCACATTTTTATTTTCTGAGGTATCAAAACGCGTCAGGCTGTTATTCCTTAGAAGATCTTCAGATACCGGAGTAAAATCAGCTGATTCATCCGACACAACTAGTTTATCAGGTTTCGCTCCTTTCCTGTTCATCAACTGGATCTCTCTTACCCTTGCCACCGGAACGGCGGTAAGGTTTACAAGCGAATGAGCATCGGTCGAGTACCAGTAAATGCCTTTATGCACTTCCACTTTCTGAAAGTAAGCAGTTGAATTAACAAGTTCAAGCGGCATATCCCTGGGAGGAAACAATTTCTGTGCATCCACATAACAGTCAAACTCAAAGTTCAGGCAGCATTTTAGTTTACTGCACTGGCCTGCCAGTTTTTGGGGATTTAATGATAGTTCCTGGTATTTGGCGTGAGTAGTTGTGACAGACATAAAATTGGTGATATGTGTCGAACAGCATAATTCCCGTCCGCAGGCACCAATACCGCCAATTCTTCCTGCTTCCTGGCGGGCACCTATCTGCCTCATCTCAATCCTTACCTTAAACTCTTCCGCCAGTACCCTTATCAGTTGTCTGAAGTCAACTCTTTCGTCAGCAATATAATAGAATATTGCTTTTGTCCTGTCTCCCTGGTATTCAACATCCCCGATCTTCATATTTAATTTAAGATCTTCGGAGATCTGCCTCGATCTTAGCATCGTAGGAATCTCAAGCTGCTTTGCTTCATCCCATTTCTGAATATCAACAGGTTTTGCCTTTCGGTAGACCTTTTTGAAATCATCTGCTGCCGGCTGGACCTTTAGCTTCTTCAACTGTTCATCAATCAGGTGACCAACCATGGATATTCTGCCAATATCATGTCCGGGAGAGGCCTCAACCGCAACTATATCACCGATCTCAAGCCTCAGACTGTTTACATTCCGGAAAAATCCCTTTCGAGTGTTTTTAAAGCGTACTTCAACAAGATCAGACTGCATCTGGGAACATGGAATATCTTTCAACCAGTTAAAACAATCAAGTTTATTGCAACCAGGCTTATATTTAATATCAGGCAGATGGATCTCCTCACTATGCTGACCTGAAAGTTCTTCGTTCTCCATCGTTTGATAATTACAGAATAAATAATTACGCAAAAGTAATCAATAAAACCATTTATTTCAAGAACAGCGAAAGCTGTTAAGGTTTTATCAGGCGGGTTAGTTTAAGAGCCAGATCCAGAAAGATAATTTTTGCATTCCCGTTTGATTCTATGTGTGAATAAGCCAGATTAAGTTCCTCTGTAAAAGGATAAATGTTTTCCCTTGTGATAAAAGGATGAAAATTTTTAGAGAATTCCGCCTCTTCACCTGTCAGATAAATCAGGTTGTTCTTAAGCTGGTCGAGAGTAAGCATCAGGTTTTCTCTTATTATCCGAAGAGTGAATGAAATGAAGTTCTTTTGCGATTCCCTACCGATTGTGGCTATCTCTTCCGACCAGGCAATTATTGAAATTATATCACGTTTCCATGCAAACCTCATCAGGCTTTTAAAACGGCCAAGATTAAGAAGGGAAGAATCCTGATTTTTGCAGAGTTCCAATGATCTCACTATACTGCCGTTGGCCACTCTTGAAATATCAGAGGCCATTTTTTCATTCACATTGTAATGCTCCGAAATATAGGTAATGATATCCCCTGTTTTAAATGAGGGTACTTTTACAAGCTGACATCGTGAAAGAATTGTGGGAATGACCTTATCAGGCTCTTCGGAAACAAGAATAAAAAGGGTTTTTTCAGGAGGTTCCTCAATCAGTTTCAGAAGCTTATTGGCTGTGGCAATATGCATCTTTTCAGGTAACCATAGAATAAGAATTTTAAAATCAGATTCAAATGACTTAAGACTTAGCTTTTTGATGATCTCAGAGGCTTCCGATGCAAATATCAGTCCCTGCGCATTACCCACCTCAATTGAATCAAGCCAGTTGTTTAGCGAAAAATATGGAGACTGTTTTACAAATTCCCGCCATTGTTCTATATAGTTATCGCTTACAGGCTCGCTTATTTTTTTATCCCTGATTACAGGAAATACAAAGTGAAGATCAGGATGGATCAGTTTTTCGTATTTCACACACGACTTGCAAACACCGCATGAATCAGAGGGTAACCGGTTTTCGCAGCTGACAAACTGGGCGTAGGCCAGTGCCAGCGCCAGGCTGCCGCAGCCTTCCGGACCAGTAAAAAGCTGGGCATGACTTACCCTCTCCTGTTTTACCGAGTTGATGAGCTTACCAATGATTTCCTTTTGTCCCGGGATATCTGAAAACTTCATTTAATCAATCCTGATTTTCCTTTTTACAGTGCTGCAAGAGCGGAGTCATAGTCGGGTTCAGTGGCAATTTCCCCGACAAGCTGAGAATAGACCACTTTGCCCTTTTCATTTATTACAATAATGCTGCGTGCATATAGTCCTTCGAACGAACCGTCAATAATATCCACACCGTAAGATTTTCCAAAGTCCCTGTCGCGGAATCCTGACAGTGAAATAACATTTGTGATTCCTTCAGTAGTACAAAACCTGCCAGCTGCAAAAGGGAGATCCCTGGTGATGGCAAGAACAATAACGTTATCTTTCCCGGCTGCCAGCTGATTGAATTTACGTGCTGAAGTGGCACAAATAGACGTGTCAAGACTTGGTGATATGCTAAGTATAACTTTCTTCCCCCTGAGCTCCGACAAAGTCATGCTTCCCAGGTCTGATTTAACAAGAGTGAAGTCAGGAGCATCCTGCCCATTTACCGGAAGGTCACCTGATGTATTTACCGGATTTCCTTTTAATGTAATTTTTGCCATGATTTTTTTTCTAAAATTAATTATTCTTTTCAAAACTGGAAACAACCCGGGTTAAGCTCTTGCTCAACTGATTTTTATTAATCAATTTTACAGATTCACTATCTTGGTGTATCTTAGTACATCGGTATTATACCAGCAGTTTTATTGTAAGGCGCTTATATTTAATTATTTAACCTAAATATGTTCTTCTATGAAAATGATTCAGGACTTTAATTTTAATGGAATAAAAGTAATAGTAAGAGTCGACTTCAATGTTCCTCTCGATAAAAAAACCTTAATGGTTACGGATGATACACGTATAAGAGGCGCTATACCTACTGTCAAAAAAATCCTGGGCGACGGAGGTTGTGTTATCCTGATGTCACATCTTGGAAGACCGGAGGGAAGGATGGAAAAATATTCCCTTAAACCTGTTCTGCCGGTTCTTGAGAAATATCTCGGATTGAGCGTTCAGTTTGCAGATGACTGTCTCGGCGAATCAGCTGTAAAAATGTCGGCCGCTCTTAAACCCGGAGAAGTTCTGTTACTTGAGAATGTAAGGTTTTATCCTGAAGAGGAAGGAAAACCTGTACTTCCCGAAACTGCAACCGAAGAAGAAAAGAAGGCTGCTAAAGCTGAGCTTAAAGCCAGGCAGAAAGAGATGGCAAAAAAGCTTGCAGGATATGCCGAAGTATATGTAAATGATGCATTTGGAACTGCACACAGAGCCCATGGATCGACAGCAGTTATTGCTGATTATTTTCCCAAGGACAAAATCATGTTCGGATATCTTATCAACAGCGAACTGGCAGCAATGGACACGGTCCTTAATAATTCACAACGTCCCTTTACCGCAATAATGGGCGGCGCAAAAGTTTCAGATAAGATCATGTTAATCGAAAACCTGCTCAACAGGGTTGATAATCTGATTATAGGCGGCGGCATGACATATACTTTCATTAAAGCAAAAGGTGGAAAGATAGGAAAATCACTCTGCGAGGAGGATAAGCTTGACCTTGCCCTGAAAATTCTCGAAAAAGCCAAAGAAAAAAATGTACAGATTTATCTGCCTGTTGACAGCCTCAACGGAGATAAATTTGAAAATGAGGCAAATACAAAAATTACTTCAGCAGATGCTGTTGATGATGGCTGGATGGGTCTCGATATAGGTGAAAAGACTATAAAGGAATTTTCTGAGGTAATTGAAAAATCAAAAACTATACTCTGGAACGGCCCAATGGGTGTCTTTGAAATGGAAAAATTTTCAAAAGGGACCACAGCCATTGCAAAAGCAATTGCATCGGCAACTGAAAAAGGAGCCTACAGTCTGATTGGCGGCGGTGACTCGGTTGCTGCAATAAATAAAAACGGACTTGCCGATAAGGTAAGTTATGTATCTACAGGCGGAGGAGCAATGCTCGAATATATGGAAGGCAAAAAACTTCCCGGAATAGTTGCCATAAGAGGTGAATAAAGAATGTTATCTGTTTATTATAGAGGCTGTCTCAAAAGTCCTTTGTGCACCTTTGTGATGTTGTACTTTGGGCCCTTTGTGGTTAAATATAGATCAATACCACAAAGGATCACAAAGGTAAGTACCAAGGACACTAAGGAATGACAGTACAATTACAATACTTTTGAGACAGCCTCTTTATTATCTTTGCATATGAATATGAAAAGAAGTGTAATCATATTAATATTGGTATTAGTTGCATATTTACCTGGTTGCAGGAAAGAGAATGACCCGGACTTTTCCGGAACATTTACAATCGATAATACTTTGTACGGAACAGGTCCGTATTATGCAATGGGATTTTCATTTTCACTGGCAAAGGAGTTATCCACCCTCGGGGATCCGGGACCAGATATGACTCTCATTGCAGATGTTGATATTGACGGAACAATAAGACGACTTCTTTTGCAGACAGAAAATTACAAAAACTCATTTTTTAAATACGGGGTATATCAGGATGCTGCTTCTGCCTCCACTGCCTTTAAAAATCTGACCTCCGCCTCAGTTTCAACATGGGAAGAATGGGGTGATACTATTGAACCAAATCAGATCTGGATTTTCAGGACAGATTCAGAAAATTATGTGAAATTCAGGATCATCAGTACAGTTGCGGAAAAACGAAGCGGCACCGCGTTTGCTTCCTGTACATTTGAATGGGTTTATCAGCAGGATGGAACCCCAACTTTTCCCGGTAAATGAAAATTAATTATCCTGATAAGATCTTCAGCACTAAAGACCGGGAAGAATTTAAAAAGATAACTCTTGAAGTTTTTAACTATCAGGCTGATAACAATAAAGTCTATAATCAGTACCTTAAAGCTCTGGGAAAAGATTTCAGGTTTATAAGGAATATCGAAGAGATCCCTTTTCTCCCTGTGGAGTTATTTCGAAGTCAGAAAGTGATTATCGAAAACCTTGATTCCGAAATAATCTTTGAAAGCAGTACAACCACGGGGATAAATCCTTCCCGGCATTATGTCCATGATCTGAGAATCTACGAGACAAGCTTTCAGATTACGTTCAGATCCTTTTATGGTGATCCTGAACACTATTTTATTGGAGCTCTTTTACCGTCATATATCGATCGTGAAAATTCATCGCTTGTTTATATGATGGACTATCTGATTAAAACCAGCAGAGATCCTCAAAGCGGTTTTTATAAAAACGATGTGGAAAGCCTTATTTCCAATTTGCATAAAGCTGTTTCGGGAACCCGTAAAACACTTTTGCTCGGTGTCAGTTTTGCTCTTCTCGATCTTGCGGAACAATATTCACCCGACCTCTCAGGAATTATT
>CAYPKL010000308.1:0-5685 GCA_964411285.1 uncultured Rikenellaceae bacterium | reverse complement strand
GGGCTGAAGGGTTTCAAACAACAGCCTGGGATAGATTGAAAATCCGGATCCGCCAATGATAATAACCGATTTGGCAAACTCTCTTGTAACTGTCACAATTTGTTTATAGTGAGATATAAAGCTCTCTTTCCGGTAAATGTTAACGTCATCTATATTACGCAGTGATATCCCTACATAATCTGGTTTATAATCTGTAAGCAGAGCATTATAATCATCATAAGTGCCTGTCATAAAATCGAAAACATCAATTTTAAGCGCAGGCATAGTCTCATTCAGATATGCTTTGATATATGAAATTCCAAGCGGATAAACCGGATACGGTGAAGTAAACCTGTTAGCTGAGACTAATAATAGTTTTTTAATACTCATCGGCTTCCCAGAAGTTATAATAATTAAACCATTGTGTTGGAAATTTACGAATGGTTTTTTCCAAATGATAAATATACTCTTTTATGATTACCATGATAGTCAGATCTCTCTTATGCTGAATCCCCTGCTGCTCGTAGATTTTCGGGGGGGATGCATAAAAATGGTAATGATATTTGTTTTCTTTCATGGCAAAAACGAACGAAACAGGGACATTAAATTTCATTGCGAGATAAAATGGTCCGCTTGGGAAAAAAGCTTTTTCACCCAAAAAATCCACTGCCATCTTTTTGCTGCCTTTTAAGAATCTGTCGCCATGGATGCAAACGATCTGTTTTTCGCTAAAGGCTTTGTTAATCTTGTAGATATGTGAATTATCCTCTTTTATTACAATGACGTTGAAGTTTCTCTTTGTAACAGATGAAAGATATTCTTTGATTTTCTCATGTTCGGAATCGACCATTATAATATTAACGGTAGTATTGAGCCTTTCAAGCATATTCGCGGCCATTTCGAAATTACCTGTATGAGCACTTATTAACAGCCCGCCGGTGTTCTCATCAACCATCTTTTTCAGATACTCTTCCCCCTCATAAGTGAAAGTAAATTTTGAGGTAAAGCCGGCCATAACAGCGGTCCTGTCGAGCAAAACCTGTCCGAAAACATAATAGTTCTTATAGACAAAGAATATTGACTTTACAAATCCAAAGCCAAGTTTCCCATGGAAGAATTTAAAAGTATTAATAAAAGAGGCGGGGGATGCAATAAAAAAGTAGAAAGCAACGAAATACAGGATGAAATATGCAAAAGGAAGGCCGGAGTATTTTAAGATGGTGACAAAAATCTTATATCCTGTTAAACCGCCGCGGGTTTTACCTTTCCAGGAAGCCACATTAAAGGTTTTTCTTTTGAAAACGGTTATAAATATGATCGTACAAATCCTGAAGAGTTTTAATTGTTGTCATCTCCTCTCCCTTTAAAACCAAGCCGAATTCCTTTTGGACAATTACTGCAATATCAACAAAGTCAAGGCTTTCCAAGCCAAGGTCGTCTTTAAGATGAGCAGTGGGTAATAATTGTTTTTCTGGAATTTCAAATTCTTCGATTAATAAATTATTGATGATCCTTATTATTTCTTCTAAGCTCATATATTAAAATTGTTGGCAATTTAGCGATATTTTCTTACAATCAAGCATGAATTGGTGCCTCCAAAACCGAAGGAATTAGACAGAAAGGTATCAAATTCCAGTGGAGTAGTCTGTCGGATTATGTTAAGCTTTGCAGAGTACTCATCGGGTTCTTCGAGATTTATATTAGGTGCAATAAATGAGTTTTGCATCATCAGGACCGAATAAACGATCTCGCTGGCTCCGGCCATCCACATTTCATGTCCGGTCATCGATTTGGTGGATGAAACCCGTGGTTTAACCCTGCCGAATATTTTATCAATTGCTTTAGCTTCATTCTGATCGCCCAGAGGGGTTGAAGTTGCATGTGCATTTATATAATCTATTTCTACCGGATCAAGTTCTGCATCTTTCATGGCCATCTGTATGGCTCTGACCGGCCCGTCAACATCCGGAACCGAAATATGTAACCCGTCGGAAGAGAAACCATAACCGATTACTTCACCCAGGATCGGGGCTCCTCTTTTGAGGGCATGTTCAAGGTCCTCAAGAATTACAGTAGCAGCTCCACCGCTTGGTACAAGTCCATCTCTCTTTTTATCAAATGGTCTGGAGGCTTTCTGAGGCTCGGATTCAAGTTTGGAAAATGCACCGAGTCCGTCGAAGCTGATCACGCAGAACAGATTAGCCTCCTGGGCTCCTCCGCAAATAATTGTCTTCTGATAGCCATGCTTAATCAGCATATAACCCATACCTATTGAATGCGAACCGCTGGCACATGCTCCGCTGATAGTAAAATTAACTCCCCTGAGACGGAAAATTACTGACAGATTCATTGTTATTGTTGAATTCATGGACTGGAATACCGAGCCAGAACCAACCAGGGTTGAATCCTTTTTTTCACGGATAATATCTACGCAATCAATAACCGGCTGCATTGAGCTGTCGTTGCCAAACAATATTCCTACTTCATTCTGTTCAAGGTATTCAGTTGTAATTCCTGAATATTTCAGGGCCTCAACGGTTGACATATAAGCATATTCGGCATGTTCAGGCATGCAAACACGCGAACGCCGATCGATTATTCCTTTCAGCACAGGTCGTTCCAGCTTCCCTGTCAAAGCGGACTGATAACCAAAAGGTTTACGGGCAGGATCGAAAATAATTCCTGATCTTCCCTGATAAAGAGACTCCTTTGCTTCCTCAACGTTTTTACCTATTGAAGAATAAATCCCTATACCTGTTATTACAACTCTGTTCATTTGTTGAACCCTGAAAGATCTTAATTAAACATTATGTATAAAGACCCCCGTTAACGGAGATCACTTCACCTGAAATATATGATGCTTTTTCTGATGCCAGGAACCAGATGACCTCAGCTACTTCTTCCGGCAACCCGAACCTGTTCAGAGGGATTAAACCCTTTAATTCGTTTTCATTCAGATCATTTGTCATATCAGTCCTGATAAAACCCGGAGCAACAGCATTAACTGTGACTTTCTTTCTTCCAATTTCCTGCGCCAGA
This sequence comes from uncultured Rikenellaceae bacterium, assembly GCA_964411285.1. Lineage (GTDB taxonomy): Bacteria > Bacteroidota > Bacteroidia > Bacteroidales > VadinHA17 > LD21. The sequence continues at coordinate 2,667 of CAYPKL010000308.1, read as the reverse complement.
GCTTTTGTTGCCCCTATAATGCCGGCTTTAGCGGCAGAATAATTTACCTGTCCCGGCAATCCTTTCAATCCTGATAACGATACAACGTTAATGATACGTCCGTATTTCTTAAGAAGCATATTTTTTAATACTGCACGGGTAACATAAAAAAATCCGTAGAGGTTTGTTTCCATGACATTTTTCCAGTGATCATTCTCCATCCAGATCAGTAGAGTGTCTTTACGAATGCCTGCATTGTTGACAAGTACCTCTATATATTCATCTTTATGTTCATCGTTCCATTTATTCAAAACTTCATCGACCTGGAGGGGATCAGACACATCAAACTTCAGCAGGGTTCCTGTGCCTCCGGCGAGTAAAACCATGTCGAGTGTCTTTTCTGCTTCCGGGTCATTTGATTTATAATTAATCAATATATGATAACCCAATGACACCAGTTTAATGCAGGTAGCTCTTCCTATACCTCTGGATCCACCGGTGACAAGTGCGTATTTCATTATCAATCAGGTCGTCAGTTAATCAAACAAATCAACAAATCGATTGCAAATGTAATCTTTAATTCCCTTAATCTCCACATATTTGACGGTGTCCTTCTCAAAGCGGGGAACAATATTACGGATCTGTTTATAAGCCATATTTGTTTGTGATGATAACTTATCTTCAATCTGAAGGTAATCGACAGCCTGAACAAGACTTAGCATTTCGATAGCCAGAACCTGATAAGTATTATCGATCACTCTTCTTGCAAGAAGGGCTGAATTTGTTCCCATGCTTACAACATCCTGGTTGTCATTGTTATTGGGAATGCTGTGAAGATAGTTTGGAAATGAAAGGGATTGATTTTCAGCGACGGTTGAAGTTGCTGTAAATTGTGCTCCCTGCATGCCGAAATTAACTCCAAGTTTACCCAGGTTAACAAACGGGGGCAGCTTGTTGTTCAGCTTATCATTCATTAAATAGTTTATCTGTCTGTCGAGGAGTATGGATAATTTGGCAATTGCAATTTTAATTTTATCCATTTCGAATGAGATATAATCTCCATGGAAATTACCGCCATGAAATATGTTCCGGTTTTCATCATCGATCATCGGGTTATCGCACGATGAATTAGCCTCGTCTAAAAGTACTCGTTCCGATACTTTCAGGGTGTCAAGAACGGGGCCCATTATCTGGGGGACACATCTTATTGAATAGTATTCCTGGACCTTATCATCCAGGATTCTTTTTTCGTGGTTATGATTATGGTTATAAAATTCATCTTCGCGTTTCCGGATCACTTTACTATCAGCCAGAATTTTCCTGATCATAGCGGCAACAGCCTGCTGCCCGGGATGTCTTTTTACACTATTCAGCTCCTCTGAAAAACTGTCATCGCAGGAATTGACAATTTCATTTATCATCGCGCTGGCCAGAAGTGACCATGAAAGGAGATTCTGAGCCAGCATGATATTCACCATTCCTGTTCCGGTCATAAAACATGTCCCGTTTATCAGTGAGAGACCTTCGCGAATATGAACCTGCAGTGGTTTCAGATCATTCTGGTTCAACGCGATACCAGCCGGGACAACGGCTCCGTTATAAAATACTTCGCCCTCACCGATCAACGCCAGAGCAATATGGGCAAGCTGGACCAGATCTCCGCTGGCACCTACACCACCATGTTCCGGTACCACCGGAGTGATGTTCCTGTTAATAAACTCACTGATCAGATCGATTGCTTCGGGATGGATCCCGGAATGACCCTGAAGGAAGTTGTTTAAAATGACAATTAGAGCTGACCTGACACATATATTATCGACAGGTTGTCCGCACCCTGATGCATGACTTCTTATGGCATTATACTGGAGACTGATCCTGTCGTTGTCGTCAATCCTGTACTGTGCCATTGGCCCCAGCCCGGTATTTATCCCGTAGATAATCTTATTCTGATGAAAGGATTGCAGAAAATTATAACTTTTCGTTACCCTGGCTTTTGCCTGATCAGAAATTACTATTTTCCTGTCACCATACAAAACCTTCCTAAAGTCTTCGGTACTAATAATGCGTTCACCAATCTCCACCATTCCGGCTATAATATTTGTAGGGCTTAAAAAGTCCTGTTCAGGTAATAAAAAAAATTTGCGCAAAGTAAAAAAAACTAATTATTAAACCAAATATTTAAAGGAGAACAAGCTCAATCAGTATATAAATTTTTAACTAACTTGCAGGCTGCCGTTTGAAAAATAAGTCAGGAAAAAACTGTAAGTTCCGGTATAATTTCCTGATGAGAATAACCTAATTTGCAGGGATGAGGTATTGTGTGATAATTCCGACATACAACAACGAAAAAACACTTGAAAGGGTAATCTCTGAAGTCAGCAAAATAACAACCGATATCATTGTTGTCAATGACGGATCAACGGATAGTACCTCACAGATCATAAAGCAATTTGATTTTCTGAAGGTAATTTCATATTCCCTCAACAAGGGAAAGGGATTTGCCATTAGAAAAGGATTTGAACTGGCTTCCTCCGAAGGATTCAACTATGCAATAACTATTGATTCGGATGGACAGCATAATCCCGCTGATATTGAAACTTTTATCAGCGCTATCGAAAAGGAGCCTGATGAGTTGATTGCCGGTGACAGAAACCTTGCTGAAAAAAACATTTCAGGAGGGAGCCGGTT
>CAYPKL010000307.1:0-4558 GCA_964411285.1 uncultured Rikenellaceae bacterium | reverse complement strand
TTTGTTACCTACATAAAGAGGTGCAAATAAAACTATTCTGTTACCATAAACTTTTGTTTTCAACTCCCGCGCACCTTCTCTTATCTCTTCAAAAAGATCTGTTCCGACCGAATTTATAAGTACCGTGGTTTCTTCTAGGGTGAGCCGTTCCTTGTCGAGGGATTTGGCAATAACTTCTCTTACCCTCGTCTTATCCGGTTTTACATTATTGATCAGATTCCATATCTCATCCGGATCGATGAATGGTTTCATCCTTTGATCGGGGATACTTAATTTTTCAGGAGTAAATCTCATTTGAATAAAAATTATAATGGTTTGCAAATATACTCATAAAAGGGTATGGTGTCCCCGCCATTGATGATGTTGCCTGTTGCTAATACAATTTAACCACCTTCAAGCAACAGGTAACAAGCAACAATTAAAATATCAGGTCCGATATTTCCGTTTTGGCTGCTTTTATCCAGCGTGCGGAATCGTATTGATCTGAAAGATTAATAGATCCATGGATCCTTTTATGGAAGGAAATTATTGAATCCAGGTTATATTTAACAGGGTCTCCGTCTAAAATACTTAACAGGACCTCTTTCTCTCCATCAGGTGTTTCATTAATTATAACCAGTCCCTTCGAATCGTCTTTACCTGTTTTATATGATATTGCATAAAGGCCGGGCGCTGGTAGAAGCTTGCATTCTTCAGTAAGGGGAACTTTTGCAAGATTAACTTCATAAAAGTTGTTCCGGTATGGATACTTCTCAGGCTTTCCCATAACAATATAATAATGGTCAAGATAGGCATTTGCCTTCTGGATAAATCCATCTTTTATTGCCTGCCTGATCTTTGTTGAGCTTACGGTCTCATGCTGTACCTCCTGCTCAGGAATCTCTTCAGCTTCAAAATTATATTTTTTGCGCATCTCCCAGAGTTGCCTGTAATCACCTTCCTGGTTAAAACCGAAATGGTGATTGAAACCTGCCACAACAACTTTGACCTTCAGAATTCCATGCAGATAATCCCTTACAAATTGTTCACTGGTGATTTTTGAAAATTCCCTGGTGAATTTGATAATGATGATATTGCCGAGGCCGGCTTCTCTCAGAAGTTCAAGCTTTTCTTCCTGAGAATTAATCAGTTTAAGACCTTTACCAGCCGATTCCGGATACAAAACTTTCCGTGGGTGCGGATCGAAAGTAATCAGGACTGATTCTCCGTCGTACTTTTCAGAAAGCATTTTAAGACGGTTAAGTATAGTCTTGTGACCTATATGCACACCATCAAATGACCCTGTAGTAACAACCGGGTTCCTTAATATTGATGCTTCCTCAAAGCTTCTGAAAATCTTCATATTTTAACCATCCATAGACTAAAGTTTGCTTCCCTTGACAAAATATGCTACCTTTTCGATTGACGTAATCATGTCATATTCCTCAAGAAAAACATCCGACGGGACATTCAGTGCCACAGTTGTAAAATTAAGTATCCCTTTTATTCCATATCGGACTGTTTCCTCAGCGATATCCATGGCAAAGTCGGCCGGAACAGTCAGTATCGCAATCTGAATTTTAAGTTCATTAATTACATTTTCCAGATCTTCATACGGATAACATTTGACACCTGATATGACTTTATTAATCTTCTGAGGATCATTATCGAACGAAGCAACAAGGTTAAGCTTGGATCTCTTTCCCTTAAAATAACCTGCAAGTGCTCTTCCCAGATTTCCAATTCCGACAATTGCAACATTCATGCCCTCTTCCGAATCAATTATCCGGCTTATGGTTTCAATAAGTTCCTTTACGTCGTATCCTTTTCTCTGAATGCTTGAATAACCAATCAGCATCAGGTCACGCCTGACCTGGACAGCAGTAATATGAAGTCTGGCAGCAAGATCGTGGGAAAAAATAAAATTCCTGTTTTCACTGAGGCATGTGAGAAGAGTTCTTCTGTACTCACTCAGTCTTTCTACGGTTTTTCCAGGTAATGCAGTCATAATGATCAGGTAATGTTTATTTGTTTTTTTGGAAGATTAACTGTAAAAGTTGTACCGACATCAGGCACGCTGGAAACGGAGATAGTGCCATTATAAAGTTCAATAACCTTTTTAACAATAGAAAGACCGAGACCGCTTCCACTTATGTTCTTTGTCTTTTCATTTTTAATTCTGACGAACTCTGAAAACAGGTTTTCCTTGTCTGTTTCATTGATACCAATTCCTGTGTCAGAGAATGTAATAATTACTTTGTCCTCGTCTTCATCAATAATAATTTCGGCATTTCCGCCACGCCTGTTATATTTAACAGAATTTGAGACCAGATTATTGAATATAATCTCCATGTCGGTGGGATCAGCCATTATTATAGCATCTGATTTTATTGCCAGATTTATCGACACTTCCATCTGAATTGCGTAGGGTCGCACTGTGACGATTGCATTGGATGCGATATTTGAAAGATGCACCTCCTCTATCTTCTCCTCTTTTCGCTCAAGCCTTATCTTGGTAAAATCAAGAAGGTCGAGAATGAGGTTTCTCATTCCCTGAATTCTCTGGAGCGACCTCTCAATCGGTGTGGCATAGTCGTCGATCCTGTCGCCCGATTGCTTTTCCTGCATCATTCTCAGATAGCCTTCAATAGCGTTAAGAGGAGCTTTTAATTCATGTGATAATACCGACAGAAACTGATATCTGATCTTTTTCCCTTCCTGATTCATCTTATGGGTGATCCGCTTCAGGTACTGCTGTTTTGTGATATTTTCAATACTCGATTTAAGCTCCTGTGGTGTAAAAGGTTTGGGAATGAAATCAGTAGCCCCGAACTTGTGGGCTTTTAATGCCACATCGAGTGAGGCATAGGATGTAATCATTGCCACTACAATATCATACTTTTTATTTCTGACATACTCAAGGACATCAATTCCCTGAATACCTGGCAGTTTATTATCAAGAAGCAGTATATCAGGCTTATCCCTTTCAATTATTATAATTCCTTCTTCGCCTGTACCTGCTTCCATGACTTCATAAGTATAATCCTCATCCATAAATGGATAATTAACCTGGAAGTTGTTCAGAATCCTGGAGACTCCTGATCTGATTCCCGGTTCATCATCTATTACCAGTACTTTTAAAACAGCCATTTCATCAGTATTTAATTTATTTTTTATGGTCTTATGGAACCACACATGATTGAGAATGAATTATATTCATTCATATTTGTGAATGAACCAATCATGTGGGTTTCAAATTTTTAAAAGTTTCATTATCTCCTGGTCGAGCTGTTCCGCCCTGATACCTTTTTCAAGATATTTATCAGCTTTGATCCATGATTTCTCGGTATCGGAATCAATACTAAAAGAGATTCCGGTTTCATGTGCCACAGCAGTTGCAAGGATCACCGGCACATCGGGATATTTCCTCTTTATCTTGTAACAGAGTATGAATCCGCTGTCGTCGCTTTCCATCATCAGGTCAAATATGGCCAGGCTGGGTTTGAATTTCAAAATAACCGACTCCGCTTCGGCCTGACTCTCAACAGCAACGGTTTTATATCCTGCTCTTTCCAGATTAGAAATTGTCTGAAAAAGATAATCAGGATCATCATCTGCCACAAGAATCGTGTAATCGCTTTTCCTCATTTCTGTACATTACTTAAATACTTCTAATCATTTAATCTGGTATGGGGAATGGGGTATGGGGTTCGGGGAAGAGCATTTTCTTCCACACCCCTCGCACCTCATAACTCATCCCTTATTTTCATTCCTTCCCCCGTGGAAGTATGATCTTAAAACTGGTTCCGGTTGGCCCCTTTGAAGCATCTGTATTTGAATCAACACTTATCTGCCCCTTATGCATTTTGACAATACCATAAGCAGTTGCAAGTCCAAGGCCTGTTCCCTGTCCAATTCCTTTTGTTGTAAAGAACGGCTCAAATATTTTGCTCTTATCCTCCTCTTTAATTCCCATACCAGAATCCTTTACAGTCATTGTAACATCTCCAAGGGTATCTTCAAGGATAATCTCAATTGATCCTCCATCCGGCATTGCATCGATAGAATTCTTAATCAGGTTTGTAAGTACCTGCATCATCTGCTCATTATCGAGCATCGCGTCGGGACTGGTTGTTTTGTCGGAGACAGTTACCCTGACATTCTCCGGAACAATAACCCCTTCCAGGCTGTGCTCAGCCAATTCTCTGATATTGATAAGCTGATAGTTAACCTGGTTCTTACGTGCGAAATTGAGGAGACCGCCAACGATTTTTTTACATCTTGCCGCCTGTTCCACTATAAGTTTCAGGTCTTCTCGTACCGGCGCATCAGCCGGACTCTCCTCCAGAAGTATATTACTGTACATAATTACAACGCCGAGAGGATTATTAATCTCATGTGCAATTCCTGCTGAAAGCTGACCCATGTGAGCCAGTTTCTCAGACTGTTTAAGGGCCTGCCGCATTGAGGAAAGCTTTTCATTTGATAATGCCAGATCCTGAACTGATTTATGAAGCTTCTCAATAGTGTATGGCAGGCACATTTCGACTTCTGCCAGACCCTTTTTGATTGCAATGGC
>CAYPKL010000306.1:0-3531 GCA_964411285.1 uncultured Rikenellaceae bacterium | reverse complement strand
TAAGGATATTAAGGACGGCCTGCGAAACAAACATTTCATCAAGATGCAGGGTATTCTTTATCCGTATGACTTTTTCCTCACCCGGATTTATAAAACCGCAGCTTCGCAAAGCCAGTTCAAACGCCTCTTTGTCATTTTCTGCAACAAACGGCACTTTAGCCCTTTCCAGGAAATTACTGGTTCGGATATTAGTATAGGTCGCCGGGAAGCTGATCTTATTGTAGAGCTTTCTTGTTATCACATCGGATAAACCTATGCCGATAGCGTTACCGTGAGAGTTTTCGGTAAGATCGGTGAGCACAATTGCCTTTACCCCTGGCCGTTCAGGTTCTTTTTGTCCGGTGATTTTTATTCTTCCTATAATATTGGGATCAAGCCCGACCCCGCTAATATCTTTTCCGATCTTGTCTATGATCAATACATCGATATCATCGATGGGCAGCGACGGCATGTTTTCGCGGGAAAGATTGAGCAATGCGGGTTCCTCTTCAAATATTTCTTCGGTTTTCAGTGCTTTTATCACCATTGTTTCATCGTATGCATTTTCAACAAGGGCAATTCCTCCGAGTATTTTTCCGGAAGAAAAAACCTGTTTTGCTATAATTGGCATCAGGACCGTTAGTCCGTAAACTCCATACCTGTGAACAGCAGAGGCCTGCTTCTCCTTCCCAAGTCCTATAACCGACATTTTTACAAGTCCGCTTTCATATTTACCATGGAAATCGGTATGCAGCTTGATCCTGTTGATCATTATTATCCCATCGGATTCATAAGCATTCTTATCCATGAAAACCGGCACCGGAGAATCTCCCTGAGGCAATTCAACAACTTCCATTGATGATTTTACAGGAATCCCAATATTCTTTTCAGTAATTCCATAACCCGCCAGGATCTCTGTTTGCCCTTCAGCAATTGCTTCTCCATGGCTTCCCATTGACGGAATAATAAATGGATAAGCATTATTTGCCATAATAAAATCAGCAACTTCCTGAACTATCAGTCCTGAATTATTGATTCCACGGCTTCCTACCGCCAGGGCAATGCTGGCACCTGGTTTAATTAGGGACCTGAATTTCTGCAATTCCTTTGAAAGTGCACCCTTTATGTCAATCAGTGAGTTATCGCTGAAATGATGCTTAATTCTGGTCAGCCGAAGAGTGTTCATGTTTGACGGTTTTAAAATTTGAAAAATAATTATCAGCAGGATCTTTTTACAAAATTATATGTCCCAGCAACACAACTGCCAGTGAAGCACAGATACCAACAAACAAGGTCCCGAGTGTCTGTAGTTTATAGCCCTGGTTAACGCTCATACCCGACATTTGTGTCACGACCCAGAAATAGCTGTCGTTGGCATGACTGGCAATCATTCCTCCTGCGCCAAGGGCAACAACCACCAGGGCCCTCCCGGTCGAGGAATCCATTCCAAGAGTCCCCATCAGGGGAGCCATCAGACTTGCCCCTGTAATAATGGCTACCGTTCCTGATCCCTGGGCTGTTTTTAAGGAAGCCGCAATAATGATTGGTAAAAGTATACTAAGGCTTTGCACATGAGCCAGATTATTTTTAATGACATCCCCGATTCCGGAATTTTGCAAAACCTGCCCGAAAGAGCCGCCGCAGCCGGTGATTATTATGATTGTTGCGGCGCTTACAATTGCTTCACCCATCCAGCCTGAAGTTGAAAGCATTTCCCGGGTCAGTTTTACAGGCAGAAGAAATGACAGAAGGACCCCGATCATCAAAGCCACAGCAGGCTGACCGAAGAAATCAATGAATGAAGAAAAGCTGCCGGACCCAAACGGAGCTGAGGGCAGAGAATTTACCGACCTTAAAATTATAAGAAAAATCGGCATAAAGATTGGCATGACAGCCTTGATTAAAGATGGCCGGCTGTCTGATTTTTTTTCTGCAGCTGTTGAATCTAGGAGGGGATCGATCTGAATTCTGGAAGCAACTTTAACAGAGAAAAGCCAGCCGGCAAGCAATCCGATAACACTGACAGGTAATCCGAGGAGTATAACCAAACCGAGATCGGCTTTGAGGATCCCCGCTGCCCCAACCGGACCCGGCGTGGGTGGGATGATGGAATGTGTCACAATTAATCCAAGACTTAATGCCATTGCCCCGGCCGCAAATGAGATCCTGGCCTGTTTGGTCATTGCTTTTGCAAGCGGGGATATAATAATAAATCCAGAATCGCAAAAAACAGGAATACTGACGATGTAGCCTATGATGCTTAAAGCAAGCGGCACGTTCTTTTTTCCGACAATTCTAAGAGTGCTCTCTGCCAGGCTGAAAGCGCCTCCCGATTTTTCGAGGAATTTGCCGATTATTGATCCTGCAAGAATTACTATTCCAATGAATCCAATTGTATTTCCAAAGCCTGAATTGACTGATTTTACCACCTCCTGGAGCGGCATTGTACCTGAAAACGCACCATATCCGAAAGCGGTGATTAAAAGCGAAAAAAAGGGATGCCATTTAAGCCTGGCAGTGGTATAAATTATGAATACAACCGAAATAACCAGCAGGATGATCAGCCACATAATGAACCGGTGATTAAGCAAATCAAAAAACTTTTGAAAATTAGTGAAAGTATCCAATTTTCTTAAGGGGTGTAATAAAAATAAATTATATATCTTAACAACTCATAAATTCCATGAACCATGATTAACAGAAAATTATCAGGAACAATTAAATCACTTATTATTTTCGTAATGATGTTATTTCTTGCATCGTGCAGTGAAAAGACACCATCCGACCTTACAGAAACAAGCATTATTCCCCGACCCGTATCTGTTGCGGCGACAGGAGATTATTTCTGCCTCAGCAGCAAAACGGCCATTTATATCCAGGGGGAATCAGAGGAACTTAAGCAGGTGGCAGAATATCTGGCAGGCAAATTAAGGCCTGCAACCGGCTTTGAAATTGAAGTAAAAACCGCACAGGGAACTCCCGGGCGAAGCAGTATTTACCTTACCCTTTCAGGAGCCGACACCATTCCCGGCGATGAAGGATATGTGCTTACTATCACAAAAAAATCAGTTACACTGGCAGCAAAAAAGCCTGCCGGACTTTTCAGGGGAATACAAACTCTGCGCCAGCTTTTACCGGCCGGTATTGAACTGGCTCAAAAACAGGAAGGACAATGGGAAATAGCTACCGGAACAGTAACAGACTTTCCGGTTTATGAATATCGCGGGGCAATGCTCGATGTTGCACGTCACTTTTTCAAGGTTGAAGATGTAAAAAGGTTCATAGATCTTATTGCAGCCTATAAAATGAATACATTGCATCTGCATCTTGCCGACGACCAGGGATGGAGGATAGAGATCAAATCATGGCCCAATCTCACATTACATGGAGGCAGCACTCAGGTAGGCGGAGGCAGGGGGGGCTATTTCACACAGGAACAATACTCTGAAATTGTCAGATATGCCGATGAAAGATTTATTACAATCGTTCCCGAAATAGATATGCCGGGTCACACAAATGCAGCTCTTTCATCGTATGCCGAACTGAACTGCA